>URUZ01000494.1 GCA_900551225.1 uncultured Clostridium sp. | reverse complement strand
CCAATATACCCACTGGGGGTATATGAAAGGAGTGGAACATATATGACAAAACAACAGTATCACATAGATGGAATGTCCTGCGCAGCCTGCAGCAGTGCGGTAGAGCGTGTGACCAGGAAGCTGGCGGGCGTGGAGAGCAGTGATGTGAATCTGACCACCAACAGGATGACCATCGTTTATGATGAGAGCCAGGTTACTCCTGAGATGATCGGGGAAAAGGTGTCTAAGGCAGGATTTGCCGCCCGCCTCCTGGTGGAGGAGGATGAGAGAGCGGCCAAGGCCAGGGAAGAAAAGGAGTGGGAAGAGCAGGAGGAGAAACTGGCGGCAGTGAAGCGCCGGGTGGTGACGGCCATTGTGTTTGCAGTGCCGCTGCTGTACATTTCCATGGGGCATATGATTCCCTTTACACTGCCGCTGCCGGAATTTCTCATGATGGAGACTAACCCCCTTAACTTTGCCCTGGCGCAGCTGATTCTCACTGTCCCCATTCTGTTCTGTGGGCGCAAGTTCTATACCCAGGGTCTGAGGGCTCTGGTGAAGGGTAATCCAAACATGGATTCCCTGGTAGCCATTGGTACGGGAAGTGCATTTATATACAGCCTGGCCATGACCATTGCAATTCCCAATAATCACATGAACGCCCACCATCTTTATTATGAGTCCGCCGCTGTAGTGGTAACCCTTGTCATGCTGGGCAAATACATGGAGAGCCGCAGCAAGGGCAAGACCTCAGAGGCCATCCGCAAGCTGATGGAGCTGGCGCCGGACACCGCCGTGTTGTATGAGGACGGACAGGAGCGGGAGGTGGAGACAGCCTCCGTGCTGGCGGGGCAGCATATATTGATCAAACCGGGCAGCAGGATACCCCTGGATGGTATATTGGTCAGGGGAAGCAGCAGCGTGGACGAATCCATGCTTACCGGCGAGAGTATTCCGGTGGAGAAGGAGACCGGAGACTCGGTAATCGGCGGAAGCATGAACTACAACGGAGCCATGGAGGTGGAGGTGACCCATGTGGGCAGCGACACCACCCTTTCTAAGATCATCAAGCTGATTGAGGACGCCCAGGGCAAGAAAGCACCCATATCCAAGCTGGCGGACCAGGTGGCAGGGATCTTCGTGCCCACGGTTATGGGGATAGCACTGGTGGCGGCCCTGGCGTGGTGGCTCATAGGCGGCAAGGATCTGGCATTTGTGCTGACGATTTTCGTAGCGATTCTGGTAATCGCCTGCCCATGCGCCCTTGGCCTGGCAACGCCCACGGCCATTATGGTGGGCACCGGAGTCGGAGCCAGCCACGGAATTCTTATTAAGAGCGGAGAAGCGCTGGAGATCTGTCACAAGGTAGATGCTGTGATCCTGGATAAGACGGGAACCATCACAGAAGGAAAGCCTAAAGTAACGGACGTGGTTCCTGTTAACGGTAACGGCGAGGGGCGGGCCGATGAGATCCTTAAGATGGCTGCGGCCTGCGAGCAGATGTCAGAGCATCCTCTTGGAGCGGCCATTGTGCTGGCTGCCAGGGAGAAGCAGATGGAGCTGACCATGCCCACATCCTTTGAGAGTATCACAGGAGCCGGAATTGTGACCCAGTGGGAGGGCAAAAAGATAGCGGTGGGCAACAGCCGGCTGCTGGACCAGCTGCATGTGCCTGCCGGGGATGAGACCAGGAAAAGGGCGGCGGAGTTTGCCAATGAGGGCAAGACCCCCATGTACGTGGTGGAGGACGGCAGACTGTCCGGTATCATCTGCGTGGCAGACACCATCAAGGAGACCAGCGTGGCCGCAGTGGAGCAGATCAAGAGCCTGGGCGTAGCGGTCTACATGGTGACCGGAGACAACCAGAAGACAGCAGAGTATATCGGCAAATTATCCCATGTGGACCAAGTGGTGGCAGAAGTGCTGCCCGAAGATAAGGCAGGGGTGGTGAGCCGCCTTCAGAAGGAAGGTAAGACTGTGATGATGGTAGGCGACGGAATCAACGACGCACCTGCCCTGGTACAGGCGGACGTAGGCTGTGCCATCGGCAACGGCAGTGATATTGCCCTGGAGTCCGGGGATGTGGTTCTGATGAAATCCGACCTGATGGACGTATACCGGGCGATCCGCCTGAGCAAAGCTACAATCCGCAATATTAAGCAGAACCTGTTCTGGGCGTTCTTCTATAACTCCCTGGGCATTCCGGTGGCGGCAGGCGCCCTGTATCTGCTGGGCGGCCCCCTGTTAAGCCCCATGATCGGCGGCCTGGCCATGAGCTTAAGCTCAGTATGCGTAGTGGGTAATGCGCTGCGTTTGAAGGGGCTGAAGCTGTAATAGGCTGAACCCATAGCATGACAAGAGGAGAGGATAAAATGGCAGAAAAGAAATATGTAGAGGAGGAGGCCGGCAAAACAGCCGGCCCCTCCCTGGAGGAAATGTCCGGTCCGGCGGAGACGGAGATGCCCGCCTGCAACTGCCGGCATAAGCACCGGGAGGTGTCCGAGGAGCGCGGCCTGCTGAACCGCCTGAGCCGCATCGAGGGCCAGATCCGCGGTATCCGCGGCATGGTGGAGGAGGAGCGTTACTGTGTGGACATCATCACCCAGGTGGCGGCAGTTCAGGCGGCCCTCAACAGCTTCAACAAGGTGCTGCTGGAGCGCCATATCAAGACTTGCGTGGTGGAGGATATCGTGAAGGGCAACTCCGACCAGACAGTGGAAGAACTGTGCAAGACGCTGCAGAAAATGATGAAGTGATGGAACAAATCCCATTTCAACAATAAAAAAGGAGACGATAAATAATGAAAACATTTAAATGCGAAGAAATTATGTGTGAGGGCTGTGTATCCAGAATCCGCAAAGGGCTGGATGGGGCGGAGATCAAGAACACCGTGGACCTGGCTAATAAGACAGTGACAATCGATGGTTGTGAGAGCTGTGAGAAAAAAGCAGTGGAAATTTTGGATGATCTTGGATTTTCAGCAGTGGAAGTATAGTATTTACAATTTCCTATAAAATGGAATTACTGGAAAAACAACGTAAATACGTGCTTTTTCGAAATTGACAAAATTATTTCAAAAAGTTTGACTATTTTCGTTGACAAGACCGGTTTTTTGTATTATACTACCAAAGGTATCGAGGCGTGGCTCAGTTTGGTAGAGCGCTGCGTTCGGGACGCAGAGGCCGCGTGTTCGAATCACGTCGCCTCGATGTACCTTTGGCCTGATGGTCAAGCGGCTAAGACGACGCCCTCTCACGGCGTAAACCCGGGTTCGATTCCCGGTCAGGTCATGATGTAAGGCTGTTGCTTATGCAGCAGCCTTATTTCTTCCAAAGAAACAGGTTACTGTTTCGGATGCCACTGTAGCGCAGTTGGTAGCGCAACGCATTCGTAATGCGTGGGTCGCCGGTTCGAGTCCGGCCAGTGGCTGGTTAAAACCCTTGTAGAATCAAGGGTTTTTCTTTTTAATTACATCAATAAAATTGGGCTTCCGGTATTCCCGGAGGCCCATTATTCTATTCCGCAAATTCTAAATTCTCTAAAGCATAGCGCAAAGCCATGCATATGAGCTCATTTCTTGAGCGATTGCTTTTTCCAGCTAAGTCATCATATTTTTCTTGCAATTCTTTTTCTATTCGGATGGTCATTATGACTTTATCATCTTCACTTTTTGGACGAACTATAAATTTTTTATCCATGAGACACCTCCATTTGTATCACAAATTATATTTCACAATTATTGACAAGGATATACTATAAAATGTATTATAATTTGTAATACAAAGAGAGGGGGTAGGAAATTATGAAGCATCCAGTAGATGAGCTGCTGCAGCGTTTGTACCAGAATTCGGACGAGGATCTTCTGTGGGAATTTAAGAAGGCCGAGGCTGAGGTAGAAGCGGAGGGCGGGCCGCAGCCGGACCCGGAAGGTTTTGAGCAAGTGTGCCGAAGAATCGCAAAAGGGTATAAGCAGGACGGGCAGTAAT
>URUZ01000493.1 GCA_900551225.1 uncultured Clostridium sp. | reverse complement strand
CCGCCTGCCCGCGGCCGCCGCCCCGTGAGTTATCCCCAGAACCGGCTCCGTTCCTCATGTTTTTCCCCAGCGCGGCCTCATGTTTATCCACATTTAAAGACTCCCCGGTGAGGGAGCTTTCATTGACCTGAAGGCCGTACACTTCGATCAGCCGGGCATCCGCGGCCACCAGGTCCCCCGCTTCCAGAAGCAGCAGATCTCCTGGCACCACCTCAGAAGAATGGATGGTAACCTGGCGGCCGCCGCGGCGCACCCTGGCCTCGGGGGATGACAGGGATTTCAGGCTGTCCAGGGACTTTTCGGCCTTCTGGTGCTGCACAGTGCCCAGAATGGCATTTAACAGCAGCACAGCAAATATCACCCCCGCGCTGCCCGGATCTCCCGTCACCATGGAAATGCCGGCGGCGGCGATCAGGATGATCACCAGCAGGTCCTTAAACTGTTCCAGGAACACCTGCCACCACTGCTTGCGCCCTGTGTCCCTGAGCACATTTTCCCCATATTGCTTCAGCCGCTCTCCCGCCTCGCGCTCACCAAGTCCCTGTTCGTTTGTGCGAAGCTGCGACATTACCTCCTGTTTCGACAGCCTGAACCATTCCGTCATGTCTGTCCCCCTCTTCCATTATATTCGCGAAGGCAGCGAGCCGGGCCCGCCTGACGTTACCGGCTGCCCACAGGGCCGGACGCCCCGCAGCCTGCTGCGCCTTCTAATTACACGCCCGCGCATTTACGCAGGGTGCCTGACACCTGGGCTGCCGTGCAAAAATGCCCCCGGACATACCTGCGTATATCCGGGGGCACTCTTCTGATAAACCCGCCCAGCGGGCTGCCAATCTCTTCGAGCACCCACTCTAGTCTATGAAAAGGAAGATTCTATTATGACTGGCCTGCTGTCATCAGCTCCGACAGCTGTTCCAGCACGCCTCTGCCTCCGCTGACAGTGATGTTGCCCACTTTGTCGCAGATCCGCTCCAGGTACTCCATCTCCTTCAGCTTGAACAGGGTCTGATTCTCATCCATCAGCCGCGCGGTGTTCAGCAGGCTTCTGGTGGAGGCCACCTCCTCCCTCCGCATGATGACATTGGCCTGGGCCTTCTTCTCAGCGATCAGAACCGTGTTCATGATCTCCCTGATCTCACCCGGCAGAATAATGTCCTTGATGCCTGCGTCCATCACTTCCACGCAGTAATCCTGCTGCTTCTGCTGCATTTTCTCCAGAATATACCGGCCGATCTCCTCCTTCTGGGCCAGCAGCTCATCCAGCCGGAAGCGGCCCACATACTCCCGCAGGACCAGCTGGGCATATGTATACAGCTGGCCGGAGGCGCCGTCCACCATCTCCACCAGCCGCTCAGGGTCAGTGATCCGGTAATTACAGACAACGTTCAGCCTGATTCCCACCTTATCGGCAGTCAGAATCTCCTGGCCCGAGATATCCAGCTGCTGGATCTTCATGTTGAAGATCTTGCAGGTCACCTCCCTGCCGTAGTTCCAGAAATAATAGCTGCCCGCATTCAGCCGTTTCTCCGGATGGTTGTCAAAATACAGCAGGCCCACCTCGCCGTCCTTAATCACGATCTTCTTGTAATATTTCACGGGCATCAGATCTATGTAGATTCTGGACAGGGACTGCTCCATATAGGGCTGAGTCATGTCTACCAGCTGGAAGGTATTTTTCTCATACACATTCCAGAACAGCCCCTCCTGGCCGGACAGCACCTCCCGGTACGCATTGTTCACAAACCGCAGGGCCAGGCACTCATCCGGGATCTCCACATGAGCTATCCGGGCTGCGAATTCCTGATCCCGCAGCAGCACCTCTTTGGGGATTCCCCCAGTCTTAACAACACCGGTCATGGGCACTACCGTCACCTCATAGCCCAGGGACTTGGCGTACCGATGCCGGCCTGCTGTCAGCAGCCGCTCATACCGGCCGTCCTTCATCAGGTAGCCGCACTCCTGATCCTTTATAATATATTTCATAATCATTTCTCCTTCATTCAGTTAAAACATGGAACGGATGATGCCCTGCTCCATCCGCAGCGCAGGGGCCGGTTCTTAAGGCAGCGCTTTCAGCCCGGCGGCCCGGAACGTAAACTTCCCGTCCGGTGCCGGCGGTGCCTGCCGCGCTTCCGGTATCCAAACCGGCTCTGACCGCTCCGCGGACTGCCGGTCCCCATTGTAAGCGGTGAAGCACCCACAGAGCGAGTGATCCATCGTATTGGCGGGGCCGCGGCCGAAGCACGGGCATTCCTATTCCTGGGATTGGTGAACATTTTAAGATGTTCAGTTTTTAATGATTGCTATACCAACTTAGCTACATGCTCCACGCACGGTGGGATTTGAACCCACGACACATCATGGTTCGGCCCTGACTGTCGGCATACCCTCCGGCAAACGCCGGCGGCACCCCGGGAAGCCCGCCTCAGCGGAAACCCCCGGCATAGAACAGCCTGCCATTTATATAAGGGTGGCTCCCCCTCTGCCTTCGCAGGGCGGAAAGAGCCATATTCCTTTATATCACATTTTATTTCGCTTTCAGCGGCCGGCGGGGCCAGGTTATCCCTTGACCACGCCGATTGTTTTCAGCCGTTTGACCGGAACCACCAGATCGCTCTGGTTGCTCATAACCTGGTCGATATCCTTGTAGGCGAAACGGCTCTCCTCCGCCACATCCCGCTTGTTTTTCTTGCCCAGAACCACGCCCTGGGCATTTAAATCCTCCATCACCTGCTCACAGGTGAATGCCGCCATGGCGCCCTTTCTGGAGTATCTTCTCCCGGCCCCATGGGACGAGGAGCAGAAGCTCTCCGGGCAGCCCTTGCCCATAACCACATAGCTGTAGGAACCCATTGCCCCGGGAATCACTGCCAGCTCGCCGTTTCTGGCACGGACAGCGCCCTTTCGGTGCACCCACACGTTTTTGTCATAGTGGTGTTCCAGTGCCGCGTAGTTGTGATGGCAGTTGATATCACAGGAGAATTCCAGAGTAAGATCCGTGTATTTCCCAATCCATTTCTCCAGAATTGCCTTCACGGCAAGCATCATTTTCTCACGGTTCTCCTTAGCGAAATCCATGGACAGGTTCATCCAGTCCAGGTAACGCTTGCCTTCACTGGTATCCACCGGCAAAAATGCCAGCCGGTATTCGTCCGGAACCTGGCTGTACCAGCGTTTGTTCAGCTCCCTGGCCTTATAATGGAAGTAATCACACACGGATTTCCCAAAATGGCGGCTTCCCGAGTGGATCATCACCGACAGGTATCCCTTGTCGTCCTCCTGCAGCTCAATAAAATGATTACCGCCGCCCAGAGTCCCAATCTGGTAATACCCCGCTTCCAGCTGTCCGATCAGCTCCCCGTCCTCCTCATAGCGGTCAAACTCTTCCATAGCGCAATCCATGGTATAGGAGGGCATCATGGTTTTGTGGTGCGCAAAACCAACAGGGACATTTCTCATAATGTCGCCGATTATAGCCTGTATAAGGCTACCATTGCCGGTCATGACATTTTTGATATCTTCCACTTTAATGTTCGTATCCGTAAAGGCCATTCCGCAGCCAATGTCCACGCCCACTGCATTTGGTATCACTGCGCCCTCCGCGGCAATTACGCCGCCGATGGGCATCCCCATTCCGGTGTGTGTATCAGGCATTAAGCAGACCCATTTGTGGAGGAACGGAAGCTTCGCCAAATGACGTGCCTGTTCCAGGCAGCTCTCCTCCACATCTCCCTGCCCGCTCAGCCAAACTTTTACAGGAACCTTAAACTCTTCTTTTTCATACATGACAAACATGCCATTCACTTCCTTTCCCTTTCGGTTTTTGTTATGCCCTTATCATAGCGGATCATGCGGGAAAGATCATTTAAAAAAAGTTGCGAACTTCCAGATATGGGAAATTTAGGCACGGAAGGGTACACGGACGTTAGCTGGTGTATTGGCCGAGAAAAGAAGGTCAATGGGACGGGGAGGCTTTTATAT
>URUZ01000492.1 GCA_900551225.1 uncultured Clostridium sp. | reverse complement strand
GAAACAGGCATACGCGGCGGTGGGCCAGGCCAGGCTCATGATGGTGTACCAGAAGCTGTTTGCGGAGTACAACCAGACGGCGGCCCAGGTGCTGCTGACCAAGGATACCATGGTCAATGATTCTTCCAGGTACAACGCACAGAATACATTTGACGAGCTGCTGAAACTGGGAACAATTCCCATTGTTAATGAAAATGATACGGTCTCCACCTCGGAGATTCCCTATGTGGACAGCTTCGGGGACAATGACCGCCTGTCCGCCATCGTGACGGCCCTGATCGGGGCGGATCTGCTGATCCTGCTGTCCGATATCGACGGCCTGTCCTCTGACGATCCCAGGCGGAATCCCCAGGCCAAATTTGTGAACCTGGTTCCGGAGATCACCGCAGAGTTCCTGTCCATGGGCAAGGAGACCTCCAGCAGCGACGTGGGCACAGGCGGCATGTCGGCCAAGCTGGCGGCTGCCCGCATCGCCACGGACAGCGGCGCGGACATGGTCATTGCCAATGGGGATCAGGTGGAAGTCATCTTACAGATTATGGGAGGGGAGGAGAAGGGGACCTTGTTCCTGGCCCATCCCAACCTGGATTTTGACCTGATGCATTATCTGAACAATGAATATTAATGAGGTAAACCATATGAAACAAGAGAGAATCGACCGAATCAACCAGCTTTACCACAAATCCCAGACTCCGGAGGGGCTGACCCCACAGGAGAAGGAGGAGCAGGACCGCCTGAGGAAGGAATACATAGCCGATATCAGAGCCAGCCTGCGGGGGAATTTAAACAATATATCCATCCAGGAGGCCGATGGAAGCATCACGGACCTTGGGAAAAAGTATGGAAGATAAAAAGACCCTGCGCCGGGAAATGCTGGCGCGGCGTGACACCATGGCTGCCCAGGACATAAGGGCCTTAAACGGAGAACTGTGGAAACAGTTAGAGGCCTGCCCCGCCCTGTGGGACGGCAGGACCATCTATACTTACATTTCATACAGGCAGGAGGCGGACACCCTGGCTCTGATCCGCAGGCTGTGGGACATGGGGCTTCCTGTGGCAGCGCCCCGGGTAAAGGGGCGGCAGATGGAATTCTATCAGATCAGGAGCCAGGCGGATATCCGGCCGGGCTACAAGGGGATTCCCGAGCCGGGAGAGGACTGTGTACCGGTAAAGGATGAGAACGGGCTGGTGGTGGTTCCGGGAGCGGTTTTTGACGCCAGAGGATACCGCATTGGCTACGGAGGCGGGTTCTATGACCGTTTCCTGGAAGAGAATCCGGGGCTGGCCACAATGGGGCTGGCCTATGGCTTCCAGGTTATAGACCGTGTGCCCGCTCAGCCCTTTGACCGGCCTGTGTCTGCGGTCCTGACGCCCTCGGGCCTGGTAAAATGCAGGCAAGGAATGGAATTTCCGCCCAGACGGTAGACTTTTCACTGACAGATATGTTATTATGGAGAGAACGTTCCCGCGGCGCATATACTACAGGGAACAGGCAGCGTTTGTATGATCTTTTATGAGGAGAGGAATATGACATTAAATGAAATCGGCAGCCAGGCTAAGGAGGTATCCCGATTATTGAATACCCTGGGTTCCAGGGAGAAGAATATGGGGCTGGAGGAAGCTGCAAGGGCGATACTGGAGGGCGAGGAGGAGATTCTGCTTGCCAACAAAGAGGACTATGAGAAGGCCAGGGCGGGCGGCATGAGCCAGGGCCTGCTGGACCGGCTGCAGCTGACGCCGGGCAGAGTCCAGTCCATGGCGGACGGACTGCTGAATGTGGCGGCGCTGGATGACCCGGTGGGGGAGGTGCTGTCCATGAAGCTGCGTCCCAACGGACTTCAGGTCGGCCAGAAGCGGGTCCCGCTGGGAGTCATCGGCATGATCTATGAGGCGCGCCCCAATGTGACCGCCGATGCCTTCGGACTCTGTTTTAAAAGCGGTAACGCTGTGATCTTAAAGGGGGGCAGCGATGCCATCCGTTCCAACCAGGCTATCGTAAGCTGCCTGAAGACCGGGCTTTCAAGAGCCGGACTACCTGAGAATGCGGTTCAGCTGGTGGAGGATACCAGCCGGGATACCACCAGGGAGCTTATGCGCCTGAACCAGTACATTGACGTGCTGATTCCCAGAGGCGGAGCCGGTCTGATCCGGGCAGTGGTGGAGAACAGCACAGTGCCTGTGATTGAGACGGGGACCGGCAACTGCCATGTCTATGTGGATGAGTCCGCGGACCTAAATATGGCCCTGGACATCATTTTCAATGCCAAAACCCAGAGAATCGGCGTCTGCAACGCCTGTGAGTCCGTGCTGGTACACCGCTCAGTGGCCGAGGAGTTTCTGCCCCAGCTGAGGAAACGCCTGGCCGAGAAGCAGGTGGAGATCCGCGGTGACCAGGCTGCCTGCGCCATCGAGCCTTCCTTTACAAGAGCTGTGGAGGAGGACTGGGGGACCGAGTATCTGGATTATATTTTATCCCTGAAGCTGGTGGACTCAGTGACTGAGGCCATAAACCATATCAACCGGTACGGTACCGGCCATTCGGAGACGATTGTCACTGCCGACTATTTCAATGCCCAGCAGTTTTTAAACGAAGTGGACGCAGCGGCGGTGTACGTCAACGCTTCCACCCGCTTTACAGACGGCGAGGAGTTCGGCTTCGGAGCGGAGATCGGTATCAGCACCCAGAAGCTTCACGCCAGGGGTCCCATGGGCTTAAAAGAGCTGACGACCACAAAATATATTATATACGGGGACGGGCAGATCCGCTAAGGCGCTGCCCTGTTCCATAGAAAAGAGGAATGCATCATGTCAGACATGGAGAACAAAGAGAAAGAGCCCATAGACTGGAAGGCGGAGATCATCAGCTGGATACAGATTATTGTGGCAGCTGTGATTATCGCTCTGGTACTCAATAACTTCATCATCGCCAACAGCCGGGTTCCAACCGGTTCCATGGAAACGACCATTATGCCCAAGAGCCGTGTGATCGGCTCCAGACTTTCGTATATCAGCAGTGATCCTGAGCGTAAAGATGTGGTGATCTTCCATTTTCCCGATGATCCCACCGGCAAGACCTACTATGTAAAACGCATCATCGGACTTCCCGGGGAGACAGTTACCATCGTGGACGGCAAAGTGTACATCGACGATTCGGATACCCCACTGGATGAACCCTATCTGTCCGAGCCTATGGAAGGCTCATGGGGGCCATATGTGGTGCCGGAAGGTTCTTACTTTATGATGGGTGACAACCGCAACAATTCCCTGGATGCACGGTTCTGGGATAACCAGTATGTGGAAAAAGATAAGATTATAGCCAAAGTGCTGTTTTCCTATTTCCCCAAGATTAAAAAGGTAGAGTAGGGTCGGTGATGCTATGTCAAAGAAGGGTTATTCTGAACAGGACAGGGAACAGGTGGGGCGGGACCTGCTGACGGTGGGACTGGAGATGCTGTCCCAGCGGGGCCTGAAAGATACAAAATTGCAGGACATTCTCCGGGCCGTGGGCATTTCCAAACCATTTTTTTACAGCAACTATTACAATTCCCTGGCTGAGCTGGTGATCCATATCATCAACTTTGAAATAACACTTCTGCTCCAGGCGGCCCGTGAGGACGCGGCGCGTCAGGACCTCACTGTGGAGGAGAAAATACGCCGTTTACTTGATCAGGTCACACACAGCCGGCAGCATCATTTCTTTATAATGACCCAGGAGGAGGAAATGTGGGTATACAGGCATTTGACTCCCGAGGGTTTTGACAGTTACCAGCAGGGGCAGGCAGAGTTTTATGGACAGCTGCTGTCGCTTTGGCGCATTCCGCAAGACAAATGCACCCCCAAAGAGCTGGGCAACCTGCTGCTGACCATCTTATTGATCTACAATTCGGCGGTCAGGTCACTCCCGTTCTTCTTCTCTGAGGAACTGGAACGCACGGCCCAGGCCCAGGCCATCGCCCTGTCGCGGTATCTGGCCTCCCTGGCGGTTACGGATGAATAGCAA
>URUZ01000491.1 GCA_900551225.1 uncultured Clostridium sp. | reverse complement strand
ATGGTGGGTATGGCGAAGTTGGTTATCGCGCCAGATTGTGGCTCTGGAGGCCGAGGGTTCGAATCCCTCTACTCACCCGATAGAATTGCCGTGTCTGATGACACGGCAATTTTCCTGTATATGATTTGAAGCCCAGCGGATAACAAGGGTCTTGTCAAGAAATCATTTATATGGTATGATAGTCAGGCGCATATTTCAGAGAGCGCACATTGGGCCATCGCCAAGCGGTAAGGCACAGGACTTTGACTCCTGCAGTCGCCAGTTCGAATCTGGCTGGCCCAGCTATTAAAGGAGCTTATGGAGGAATCCATGTGCTCTTTTTTGATGTCAGCATTTTGCCCTGTACTTGCGGATCAGCCTGCTAAATTCCTCATTGTCCCGGAGAAATTCAAACTGGGGATCTGTCTCAAATGCGGATAGGAGGGGCGGTAGGATGAGGGCCTGCTGCTGGTTCAGGCTGTCCTGGCTTCGCTCTGTGACGGCGTGATGGTAAAGGGGAGAATCATAAGCCTGCCAGGGTGCCTCGATGGATTCCAGCATGGATTTCATCAGTCTCAGGCTGCCGGGGACGTCTTTCTGGGATAGGGCTACATTGAATGAGACTGTGTATGCATTGTAGTCCCACAGGCCGAATAATCTGGCAGCCGACTCGTAGGTTTCTGCAATATAGGCGGCAAGCTCGGGTTTGCTCTCCTTTAGGGCAATGTCTGCCAGATGCATGAGGAGGGACTGGATGTCATTTAGCTGCATCATCAGTTTCCGCTCCAGCAGCTGGGCGGCCTTGTCCAGCTGGCCTTTTTCGATATAGAGCCGGGCCTGCAGCTGCCGTTTGTCGATGCCCTGATCCGGCAGTGTGTCCAGGAACTCCTGGGCCTTGTCATAGTTGCCGTCCTGCATGTATTTGGAGGAGAGCATGAAGGCCGCCCGGTGGCGTATATCTCCGTCGGCTGTCTGGAAGGCCCGCTCATACAGGGCGGTGATCTGCTCTGTGTAGCTCTGTTTTTCCGCAAGGCTGAGATCGGACATAATCAGGGCGCCGTCCAGCATCAGCGCGGTGGTGTGGATCAACGGGCCGCAGCTGGGATATTCCCGCACTTTTCCAATACCCAGTGCGAATCCCTGAGCGAAGCCGCTGCCTTTGATTGTGTCGGACAGCTCCAGGGTGAAATGATCAATCTCCTGTTTGGACAGCCCGTCGTTGAAGCAGAGCAGGGTGTTCATGTCGATTTTAAACAGCCGCGCCAAAGCGGGCAGCAGGGATATATCGGGGTAATTGGCACCCTTTTCCCATTTATTTACAGCTGGAGCCGACACGCCAAGGTAGTCGGCAATCTGTTCCTGGGTCAGGCCCAGTTCTTTTCTTTTTTCGTGTATAATGGAATGGATTGGCATTTTGTGACCTCCTGTCTATATGTTTATTGTAACAGCGGGGTCGGGCATTCACAATTGAATTGTTATTAATTAATGGGCAGAAAAATTAACCAGAGCTTAAAGATATGCAGTATCAGAGCTGGTAGAGTCTAGCGCTAAAATGGAATCTGACAGTAAGCAATTACAACCGGCCAGGGACCCGAAAGGGCAGCACAACCTCAGTGGCCTGTCATTACATAGGTAATCCCGGGACCAGCGCCCTGGCCAACAGAAACTATTTTGAAAACCTCAGTAAGACACACACCACCAAGGCCAGCGCCCACTACATCATTGGCCTGCAAGGCGAGATCATCCAGATGATCCCCGAGGAGGAAATCAGCTGGTGCACCAATCAGGCCAATGCCTACACCATCAGTATCGAGGCATGTCACCCGGACAGCACAGGCCGGTTTAACGCCGCCACCTATGGCGCCTATGTGGCCCTATGCGCGGATATCTGTATGCGCTGGGGACTTGATCCGCTGCATGGCGGCCTGATCCGGCACTATGATGTGACGCGGAAGGTCTGTCCAAAGTGGTTTGTGGAGCACCCGGCGGACTGGGAACGGTTTAAGCAGGATGTGGCAGCTGCCATGCAGACCAAGAAATCCGGCTGGCAGGATGAAGATGGGGGCCGCCGGTATTACAACGGCGACACGGGCAGGTGCGTCTGCAATGACTGGCGGGAAGTAGACGGGCGGTGGTATTGGTTTGACGGATTTGGCCGGATGGTATGCAACACTTGATATCTCTACAAGGACTCATGGTTTTACCTTGGAGCTGATGGCGCTATGCTCAAGGGGCAGCGGACCATTAATGGCAAGTGGTACATCATGGACACCGAAGGCCGCATGATCATGGAGCCAGTGACTCTAATGCCAGATCAGAACGGTGCGCTGCGGTGGCCAGGCCTGGCTGAGTAAGGGCATAATAATGGCGGGCGACCGGTTGATCTGGTAGTCCGCCATTATTAGTTTTTAATGTTGCTTAGAGCTTGCCTCTCTGGATGAAAATTTCAGGTGCATTATTGTGCTGCTAAAATGAAAACTAGCTATTTGCGTTTACGCGATGATGCTTTTGGGGGCGGATTTACAACCTGTTCGGCTATAGTCTGCGCTTGGTCTTTTGGTGCTTCTGGGATATTGTTAAAGCCATATGATCTTTGAGCTTTAAGGACATTTTTATTAAACGTTATACCAGGTAGTATTGCATCAATTTTGTATGCGGGATATTGTAGCCCTGCTCTTTGTCTATTAGTAAAACCTATGTGGTGCATAAATCCTACCACATATCTTTTATTCTGATACAAGACCACAAGAATTGTTGAATAAGGTTTTGCATCACCATCTGTATCTTTCCCATGAGACTCATGAGATACAGGCATGGTTTTATACATAAATGGGGTGGCTTTATAATTTCTTTCTACATCTAGGGAGGAAGTGAACTCGATTTTAAATGCAGCCTGGAAATTTGCAGGCCTCTTAATTTTTCCATCTACAATTTCATATGGAGCCAGTTCTGCTAATTCCTCTGGCAATTGTTCTGGAGCCAGTTCTGCTGGTGCCTCTGGCGTTTGTTGTGTTGCATGTTCTGGTGATTGCGCCGGCACTGGAATGGAGGTGGCTGGACTTGTCCTTGACGTTTTAAGGGTATCATGGAACGTCTGCATTTCTTTTTGTATAGTAGGGTCCATAAACAAACGGTTGAGTACCGCCTCATAACCTGAATGTTCAAGTAGTTGATTGGCTTCAAAAAACTGTTTAGTTATATTCGTTTGAAAATTTTCTTTGAGATCTCCCTCATACTTTATCAGGAGATCAGAATTCACATTTGTATAGTTATGCTTCAACATCGCTATAAGCATGTCACGAACCCTGCGTGTTATAACGTCTTTATTGTGCGATTCTATCTCAGCAGGCAATGGCGGCGGTTCAGGCGTCCAAAGGCTCGTCACTTTTGGTTTCGGAATCAGAGGTTTTATTCCTTCCACCTGTGCAAGCGATAATGGGAGACCATCCGCTGGGAAGCTGCTCTCTGCTGTTACGGATGGATTTCCACCTGAGATTGTTTCCATAAGAACGGGAATCAGAGGTTCTATATCTTCCAGCGTTACAAGAGATGGCGGTTGACCAGCCGCTGGGAAGCTGCTCTCTGCTGGCATGGGTAAATTCGTCACCGGTACCTGGGGATTTATGAAGATTTGGCTGAGACTCGAAAAAAAAGAATTAATACTTGGCACTCCTGGAAACCACCCGAAATGTTCCATAAACCACCCTAGTTTTTTATCTTCATCTGATTCTTCCATTCTCTGGATGACAGGATATTTATTTCCGTTCAATTGAGTCAGCGCCGACTGGTTCGATACAGTGCTCATCCTAGCAACCGGTACTGCTCCACGGTAGCAGGATTCATTGGATTTGCTCATGCATTTTTTTTGCTGGACAACAGGTCCTTTCTCGACTATTTCTTCCTTAGCTTTTTCAAACATATGTAACCACCTTTATTAGTAAGATAGTATTAGAACGGACATGCCTTTTATAGTGGCAGTTTCCGTGAGTGGCAACCTGGCAGTCTTTCTTTTCAAAACCAAATTTA
>URUZ01000490.1 GCA_900551225.1 uncultured Clostridium sp. | reverse complement strand
GCATATTTATTAGCAATTATAAATATTTATACTATAATTTACTACAAGGAACGCCCGCTGTCAAGTACAGCCGGCTCAGAATTTAATATACGCAGGAAAGCCGCCCCTGCCTTCCGGTGGAGAATTCCCACCAGTTCTTCCACCGTATAGACCTTAAAACGGCTGATCCGGTACTTTCTGGACAGCTCCTCCAGCAGCGAGAGGTACAGGTCCTTGTAGTCCCAGCCCTCCTTCATGCGCAGCTCTGCGGCCAGCCGCGGAAACAATGTCTCCGTGTAATAACGGTAGCCGGACGGCCGGTCTCCCGGCTGGTTCCTGGTCTCCGGTTCCAGATATTCTAATAGCATTGGAAGCTCGGACATCATTTTGTCAAAGTAATATGGCTCTCCTCCCGGTGCATCGATATAGTAGGAACGCCCTGACAGGCCATAGAGCATGCGTTTGGCATCAAAATACCCCAGCACAATGTTCCTTCTGGCCCGTTTACGGTCAAATTCCAGAATTCCTCCCAGATCCTGCCGGGGATAAATGTGGCGGATATCCACATCCTCCGGCACCTTTAAATTCCGTTCGGTGTCCACGCCAAGGCCGTAGATCCTCACCACAATGAGATTCTTGTAGCCTTTATCCATGAGCACGTCCACCGGCACATTGTTGATGCCGCCGCCGTCCATGTAGTATTTGCCGCCCAGCTTCTCCTGCCGGAATCCAATCAGGTAGGCGCTGGCCATCAGCATGTCTGCAATCTCACCCTCCGGCGTTTCCTTCACATTGACCACAAGGGACTGGCGGTTGGTCAGGTCATAGGTGACTACGTACAGCTCCCTTTCGGAGTTACGGATCTTGTCCTCATCCACCACCTCGTCGATCAGCCCTCTTAAGGGGGCGATGTCAAAACCTCTGGCCTTCAGGATACGGGTGCCCCCGGCTATCATTTCCGGTAGGTTCTTCAGGCTGAAGTTCTTAATCTGCTCCATCAGGGTCTCATCCACATCCATCACGCGGGAATAGCTGATGTTCTCCCAGATCCGCTCCGCCTTGTTAAAATCATCCATGCACACAAACGCGCCGTTTAAGGCGCCCACCGAGGTGCCGGCCACGCCGCTGATACGGACTCCGGCCTCCTTAAGCGCTTTCCAGGCCCCAATCTGGTAGGCGCCCTTGGCGCCTCCCCCTTCCAGGACCAGACCGTATTCTTTATTCAAATCCAGTTGTAATTCCATGGTTTTTTCCTCCGCCTCTGCTTAACTGCACGCCTCCGGGCGACGGGGACCTGCGTTTTCCTGCCTTGGTGCCGCGCGGAGCAGCACTGGCCAGTAACAGGGCCAGAGGCCTCACCAGAAACAGTATTAAAAATGAAACAGCCACAAACCACCCCAGCTGTCCGCTCAGGGAAACTCCTGCCCAGGCTGCCGCCGCACCCGCACCCGCGCCGCCCGCAAACCACAGGGTTGTAAATGCCTTTGAACTGAGTTCCACAGCCAACAGCCCGAGTAATGCTGTCATCCAAATGATAATCTCCATCTGATCTTCTCCTTATATGATACATGATATTGGTAAACCGGGTTATGGCGTTATGGTTTATGCATAAACCGGCTATGTATTCATGGTTTTTGGATAATTATACATTTGGACAGAAAGATACTAGAGCGTGGTTGATAATTGCTTTTTGTCAGGTGTGTGTCTGCGAAGCGACGGCGTAGTGGACCCTACGGCTAACGGCGCCGCTGGCGCGCTGTCTCAAACATCAGGATTGAGGAGGCGATGGCCGCGTTGAGGGACTCCACTTTTCCTGCCATGGGGATCTTTACGCGGGCGTCAGCCAGGGCGGCTGTCTCCGCGGTCAGGCCGCTGCCCTCATTTCCGATGATAAATCCCACATTACCAGTATAATCTTCCTTGTCGTAATTATTCGCGCCTTCTAAATGAGCGGCGAAAAGTCGGATGCCGGACTCTTTGATCTTCCTGATTGCCGGCTGAAAATCGTCTGCATAGACAAAGGGGACGCGCAGGATGGAGCCCATGGTGGAACGGATGACTTTGGGGCTGTAGATGTCTGCGCACTCCCGGTTCATCACAATACCTGTGATGCCGGCGCCCTCTCCGGCCCGCAGGATGGTGCCCAGGTTGCCGGGGTCCTGAAGGGTCTCCAGGATCATCAGGCAGGCTGGGCCTTTCCCTGACAGCAGGCTGTCCAGGGTGTGGCTGCGCTGCTTGGCCACCGCCAGGACGCCCTGGGGCGTCTTGGTGTCCGCCATAAAGTTCATCACAATGTCAGTGACCATCTCCCAGCGGAAATCCTCCATCCACTTCCGGTTCTCCCGGCTGGCCGCGAAATCCTCGGTGACGTACAGGACTTCCACCTCCCGTGGAGAGAACTCCCTGCACATTCTCAGGCCCTCCGCCACATATACGCCCTCCTCGCGGCGGGCTTTTGACTTGCTGCGCAGGTTTACCACCCGCTTGATTTGTTTATTGGACGTGCTGTTGATCATGATTGTCTCTCCTGTATCTGTATGGTGTCAAGCTCTTCCAGCCACACCCGGCTGCAGGCATCGCTGGGCATCCGCAGATCCCCTCTGGGCGATACTGCCACTGAGCCGACCTTGGGACCGTCGGGCAGGCAGGAGCGCTTGAACTGCTGGGAGAAGAATCGGCGGTAGAACACCCGCAGCCATTTGTATATAGTCTCTCCCTCATACTGGCCTTCAAAGGCCTGTACCGCCATCCGGTAGATCTTGGTGGGCGCATAGCCGAAGCGGAGGATATAGTATAGGAAAAAGTCGTGAAGCTCGTAAGGCCCCACCAGATCTTCTGTCTTTTGGGCGATCTCTCCGTCCTTGGGCGGAAGCAGCTCCGGGCTGACAGGGGTATCCAGCACGTCCTTCAACACGCCGGACAGGGCCTCCTCGCCGCAGGTGTCCGCGTAGTAGCCCACCAGATGGCGGACTAAGGTCTTGGGGACAGAGGCGTTGACGCCGTACATGGACATGTGGTCCCCATTGTAGGTGGCCCAGCCCAAGGCCAGCTCCGACATGTCGCCGGTGCCCACCACAATGCCGTTAACCTGGTTGGCAATGTCCATCAGCACCTGGGTGCGCTCCCTGGCCTGGCCGTTCTCAAAGGTCACATCATGGTTGTCCAGAGACTGGCCGATGTCCTGAAAATGGGCGGTGACGGAATTGCGGATGTTGATCTCCGTCAGGCTGGCTCCCACCTGCCTGGTCATGGAGCAGGCGTTGGAGTAGGTTCTGTCCGTGGTGCCGAAACAGGGCATGGTGATACAGTGGATGCGCTCCCTGGGGATCTTCAGCATGTCAAATGCCCGGACAGTGACAAGAAGGGCCAGGGTGGAATCCAGACCGCCGGAGATGCCGATCACTGCATCCCGGCAGCCGGTGTGCTCCAGGCGTTTCTTTAAGCCCAGGGCCTGGATGGACAGGATCTCCTCGCAGCGGCGGTTCCTGCGCCCGGCATCGTGGGGCACGAAGGGGGCGGGGTCAATGGTGCGCAGGAGTCTGGCGGGCTGGGCCAGGTGATTGTAAGTGAAATCTATCTGGACGTAGTTATGGGCCTGGCGGAGTTCTTCACCTGCGGTAAATGTGGTCATCCTCATGCGCTCGCCGGTGAGGCGCTCCAGATCCATGTCCGCGTATATGGTCTCATTGATGAAGCGGCGGGACTGGGCCGGTGCCGTTCTCAGCGATGATGTTCTGCCCGCCGAAAACTAAGTCCTGGGTGGACTCCCCGTCTCCCGCGTTGGCGTAGACGTAGCCGCAGACCAGTCTGGCGGACTGGCCGCAGATCAGGGATTCCCTGTAGGCATCCTTGCCTGTGGTCTCATCGCTGGCCGAACAGTTGGCGATGAGGGTGGCACCTGCCATGCAGTGGGTGATGCTGGGCGGGCTGGGCACCCACACGTCCTCGCAGATCTCAGCGGAGATCACCAGGCCCGGGACGCCCGTACAGTTGAATAAGAGGTTGGTGCCCATGGGGATTTGGGTGGTTTCCCATGGGATATAAATAGGAGTCTCGTTGCCGGGTGTGAAGTAGCGGGCTTCGTAGAACTCG
>URUZ01000489.1 GCA_900551225.1 uncultured Clostridium sp. | reverse complement strand
CCGGATGGCGGGGATGGAAGCGCGGAGAAGCTTGATGGGGGAGGAAGTACGGATGGAACACCCGGCGGGGATGGGAATACGGATGGAATGCCTGATGGGGAAGGAAATACAGAGGGTACGCCTGGCGGGGATGGGAATACGGATGGAATGCCTGATGGGGAAGGAAACACAGAGGGAATACCTGGCGGGGAAGGAAATACAGAGGGAACGCCCGGCGGGGAAGGAAGTACAGAAGGAACGCCTGGCGGAGAAGAAAACACAGAGGGTACGCCTGGCGGAGAAGGAAACACAGAGGGAACGCCTGACGGAGAAGGAAGTACAGAAGGTACGCCTGAGGGCGAAGGAAATACAGAAGGAATACCTGGCGGAGAAGGAAATACAGAGAGTACGTCTGGCGGGGAAGGAAACATAGAGGGAACTCCTGACGGAGAAGGAAACATAGAGGGAACTCCTGACGGAGAAGGAAACACAGAGGGAACTCCTGGCGGCGAAGGAAGTACCGAAGGAACGCCTGACGGCGAAGGCCCTACAAATGAAGCTCCTGACGCAGAATCCCCCTCAGACAGTGATAAAAACACCCCGGAATCTCCGCTTCCCAATGACGGATTACCACCTGAAGAGACACTGCCAATACAGCCGGAAGTACCGGAACTGCTCCAGCCTCAGAATCTTATGATGGCTGCTGCCCGCGCAAAGGATGAGATCGAACCTCTCTCAACCACAGAAGATGACGGAAAGATGAAATTCATACTTAACAGCCACAGCTACAGCTATGACATCAGCGGTTATAAGGATGATGAAACGATCAATAGCTCATTCAGCGGATATCAGGTTAGCCTCAGGTTAAATGGCAGGGAATATAATTGTAATTTTAATTCGGATATGGAATACACCAGGGATGATCTGAATGTTTACTTAAGGGCAGCAATTGAACAGCTGGACGGTATATCATATGTCCGCTTAAGCTATTATGTGGAAAATACCAATGAGAGTGAAGCGGTTACATTCTCCCTCGGTTCTCATGCAGACACCCGAGTGGGCGGTGATGACTCTGCCGCAGTGAAACGTACAGATGACGGAATTCTGATGCTGGGACGTGATGCACAGTCACAGGGTGAGTATTGCAATGCATTTGTTTGCAAAGACAGCGAAGACAGTGCGGCTTCCGTTGACAGATGGTGGTACGGCCCCTACGGCGAAAGGTACAGAAACATTTTCAGCGGCGATCTGCCCACAGAGGATTTGGAAAATGTGGACAGCGGCATGGCATATGCCTGGCTGGATCAGACCATAGACAGCGGAGAGACAGTGAAATATTCCGTCCTGTTCGGAATTGGGGATATTGGCGACTACAGCGAAGAGGAGCAGCCTGATTCATCAAATGGAAATACAAGCAGCGACAGCAGCGATGACCATGATGGCCACGATGACAACGAATCCCATGATGACACAAGATACTGGGAAAATGAGGATGGAAAATGGACCTTCAACAATGGAACCTCCTACCGCGATCAGTGGGGATACGTATATTACAACGGTTCCTATAACTGGTACTTTTTTGACCAGGACGGTTACATGGCCACCGGATGGCATACGGACCAGGATGGAAGAAAATACTATCTCAATCCATCCTCAGACGGAAGACAGGGGGCCATGAGTACCGGATGGAACCTGATCGAAGGCAAGTGGTATTATTTCAGCCAGGAGAGCGGAGCCGGTTTGGGACAGCTGCTGGTGTCCACAACCACACCGGACGGATACGCAGTAAATGAAGACGGAGTGTGGGAGTAGTCACACGCTCCAGCACCGTCCGGCGTTAATTTACCACTGGGCGGCACTGGTTCCACAGCACAACGGAGACCTGGAATTCGTCCTGCTCCGGTTTTAAGTAAAACTGTCCCCCATTTTTTTCTACAAGGCTGCGCACACTGGAGAGGCCGATGCCGGGCCCTTCGTGTTTGGTGGAATCCACCTGGCCGCCGCAGGAGGAGAACTGGCCGTTCCAGCTGTTTTTCACGGTCAGAAGCAGATTGCCTTTTGAAATATTAGAATAGACCTTGACGATGCGCTGCTCCTCCGGCAGTTTTTCCGTGGCTTCGATGGCATTTTCCAGAAGATTACCAAAGAGAAGCCCCAGATTCCAGCCCTCCAGCTTCAGATCAGGGGGCAGGGAGACTTTCAGCTCCAGGGGAACAGATTTCTGCCCGGCCAGCTGAAGATAATAGTTCAGCACTGCGTTGGCAGCCGCATTTTCGCAGAGGGATGGCCTGACGGCCTGGTCCGCACTGTCTGCGCAGCCCTTTATATAGTGTTCCAGTTCCTCATACCGACGTTGCTTGGCCAGCTCCATCACTGTGCTGAGATGATGGCGCAGGTCATGGCGCATCTGACGGATCTGTACGAAGTTACCTGTCATTAGGCGGTAGTTTTCCTCCTGAAGGGAAAACTGCCGCTTCATCAGGCGCAGGTTCTCGGCCAGGGCGGCCCGGCCGGCATAGGCATTAACCGTATCAAACCAGAGCCCTCCGGCCAGAAGAAGGATGAACACAAAACCGGCATTTTCCGTCTGCCAGCCAAAACGCACCGGCTCAAAGACCGGGGCGGCGGCCTGGAACAGCAGGGAAACCGCAATGACGCACAGTCCGGCCAGCAAGGGTCCGTTCATGGTCTGTCCACGCTCCCTGTTAAAGAGCGCAGTGACAATCAGCCAGCTGAACAGGATCAGCTTATAGCCGTCCAGTAATGCAGAGTAGGCCAGCATGGCGCCCAGGCTGTGGCGGATCATCAAAGCCGGAACAGCAACGGAGAGAATCGCTGCGGCTGAACAGAAGCCCAGCACAAGCTGCCGCGGCCGGCCCTTTATGCCGCAGAGACTGCAGTGCAGGGCGGAAACGCTTAGAAGGAAGAGGTAAAAACTCACATCCTCCAGCCGGTATGACCAGCAGCCTGCTCCGAACAGGTGAAACAGCGGGTACATCACATGGAGTGTCAGCAGCAGGCTTGTGACAGCAAACAGGATCATGCGTCTCTGTTCCCCACCTGTCCGCAGCCCGATCATAAGGTACATGATACCGATGGTCAGGGAGGTAAACACCATGACGCAGGTGCGCAGCAGCCGGAAGGAGATCAGATCCGACACCGCCGTCACAGAGCCAAATGCAGGTGGATAGACCATACCGCTGTAATAATGGCTGCTATCAGCAGCCTGCACCACGATTTCGGCACGCTCAGATGCCTGGAAAGTGATCATGCCGGTGCGCACAGCCGGTTGTCCCTGTGGGACGGACACATTCCCGAGACTGCTCACAAGCCTGCCGTTGATCCAAACTCTGGAGGCAGAATAAATCTCCGGCAGCTCCAGGGCGTATTCGCCAGGCTCAGGGGACAGCAGAATGTTCATACGGTAGGTGGCGCAGCCATGGGGGAGCCGTCGGAACTGCCGCCTTCGAAGCCGCCGTACTGGCCCAGATAGATATAATCAGGTGTGTGCCCGGAGAATTCTCCGGGCTTAAGCAGTTTCTGGGGATAATACTCCCAGCCGTACGCCAGTATGGTAAGAGGCTGAGCCTTTGCAGATGCAGCAAAATCCAGAACACCTCTGTCAGCTCTGTCTCCGGGGGCATTGTATTTGTTGTCATAGTGGTACTGCAGCAGGAAGATGGCTGCCGCGCAGCATACAGCGCACAGCAGCCAGATCATCCTTTTCCAATAAATGCGGGGTTTGATATTACCGCCTCCTTATCATAAAGTAACCGGCTGCGCCTCCTATTGAGACAGCTGCCATACCAGCCATGAACCGGCCTATGCTGGGATGTAACCCACGTTTTGGCAGTTCCCTGTCAGAGGAAGGGGCAGCATAAGCAGCCTCAGTTCCAGTTCCGGCCGGGGTCTCAGCGGTGACCCTGTCATTAGGGACCGCAGGTTCCTGGGCCGTGGGCGGTTCCTGAACCCAATCATAGGTCTGCTTCTGATCACCGGAACCAAAAACCCCGTCTGTCTTGCAGCCTGCGGCAGAGGAGGAAGCTTCCGGGGAGGGCAGTGATGACAGCGTGGGCGGGGGAAGGGCTGCTTC
>URUZ01000488.1 GCA_900551225.1 uncultured Clostridium sp. | reverse complement strand
TTTAATGATACGGCGACCACCGAGATCTACACTAGATCGCTCGTCGGCAGCGTCAGATGTGTATAAGAGACAGATAAGAACCTGACCAGCAACGGGGGCCTGCTGAATATGAAGTTTCTCCCCCAATTCTTTGCCACAGACCAGGGCGTGGAGAAATTCACCCGATTTCTGCGGACATTTGTGGATCTGGAGATTCCCCACATCCAGTTCAATGTGGTGCGCAGGGAGGACCTGGAGGCGGCCAGGCTCCACCCGGAACAGTACCGCAGCCTGACAGTGCGGGTGGCTGGCTATACTGCCTACTTTACGGAGCTGGCGGAGGAGCTGCAGAGTGAGATCATAGCGAGGACCTGTTATGCGGATATTTGATATCAGGCGGTTTTCCACCCATGACGGGGACGGAATCCGCACCACCGTGTTCTTCAAGGGCTGTCCTCTAAGCTGCGTCTGGTGCCATAATCCCGAGGGCATCGATATGGCGCCGCGGCCATTGTATTTTCCTAAGAAATGTGTGGGCTGCGGAACCTGCCTGGCCATGTGCCGGCATGGTGGGATGGAACGGGCGGACCAGGGTGGAGATGGGCGGACGGACCAGGTCGGAGATGGGCGGACGGACCAGGGCAAACATGGGCGACCGGACCAGGCAGGAGAGCCCCCCGCCCGCCAGGGCCTGCGTCTGAACGCGGACCGGGCCGAGGACTGGGACGGGATCATGGAGGAGTGTCCGGCCGGAGCCATTGTCTGGGACAGCAGGGAAATGACGGTGGAGGAAGTGACAGAGCAGGTGCTGCAGGACGAACCCTTCTTCCGCCACGGCGGCGGTGTGACCCTGTCAGGTGGAGAGCCTCTGGCCCAGCACAGGGAGGCCCGGGAACTGCTGCGGGAGCTGAAGCGGCGGGGGATTCACACCGCCATTGAGACCTCCCTCTTCGGGCCCCAGGAGGCGGTTCTGGGGCTGTTTCCCTGGCTGGACCAGATCTACGCTGATTTCAAAATATATGACACCGGAGAGCACCGGCGTCTCACCGGCGTCCCCAATGAGCGGATTAAAGAGAATATCCGCCTGCTGCTGGAATCAGAGAAGCGGGACTGCACCGTGATCCGCACCCCCATGATTCCCGGCATGACGGCTGACCCGGAAAATATCACGGCAATCAGCCGGTACATATCAGGAATTTATGAACATGTGTCCTATGAGCTGCTGAATTACAACCCGCTGGCAGAGGCCAAATACCCGCTGGTGGACCGTGTATTTTCGCTGAAGGGCATAAGAGAACCGTATTCTTCCCAGGCCATGAAGGCATTTGCGGACGCTGCCGCGGCCGGTGGGACCAAACATATTATAATTGAGCAGGAGAGGTAAGGGCGATGAAATTTATAATTGACGACGCAAACATTGAAAACATCAAGGAGATTTACAGTGTGTACGCGGTGGACGGAGTGACCACCAACCCCAGCATTCTGGCTAAGAACGGCAGGCCGCCTTTTGAGACTCTGCGGGAGATCCGTGCATTTATTGGGCAGGAGGCAGAGCTTCATGTCCAGGTGGTGGCCCTTGATGCAGAGGGGATGATGGAGGATGCCCACAGAATCCAGGCTGAACTGGGTATGAACACCTATGTGAAGGTACCCACCACCAAGGAGGGTCTGAAGGTGATGAAAGCCCTGAAGGCAGAGGGGGCCAATGTGACGGCCACTGCCATTTACACCCAGATGCAGGCATATCTGGCGGGCAAGGCAGGGGCAGACTACGCGGCGCCCTATGTGAACCGCATCGACAACCTGGGGGCCAACGGCGTGAATACCGCCAAGGAAATCCACGACATTTTCAAGAAAAACGGCCTCCCCACAGAAGTGCTGGCAGCCAGCTTCAAGAATTCCCAGCAGGTCCAGGAGCTGTGCCTGTACGGCGTGGGCGCGGCCACCATCTCCCCGGACGTGATCGAGGGATTGGTGAAAAATGATTCCGTGACCATGGCAGTGGCGGCATTTACCAGGGATTTTGAGGGGCTGTGCGGCGCGGGAAAGACTATGAGGGACTGCGATTAGGCGGTATCAATCGGCAAGGACGTTCAAATTGAGCGTCCTTTTTTGTTACAGGGAGGTAAATGTTAGACTTACAGGTTCTCTGGCAAATAGTAAAATCTCCTTGACGTCAGTTTAAGACAGGAGTAACATGTAAATAAGGCGCATGTCTTAAATAACACATAAGGAGGTAATGGCATGGAAAAGATAAAAAAACTGCCGGACGCGGAGTTTGACATTATGAAAGTGGTATGGGCCAACGAACCGCCCATGACGACGCCGGTCATCATGGAACAATTAGGGAAAGACAAAGATTGGAAAATACAGACAGTCGTTTCCCTGATGCTCCGGCTTGTTGAGCGCGGCTTCCTGCGCTCCGAGAAACATGGAAAGGAGCGCACCTACTACCCCCTTGTCAACAAAGAAGATTACCTGAAGTTTGAAACCGGTAATTTTATGAGGCAATATCACGATAGTTCTCTTTTTAATCTGATCAATACAATGTATAGCGATGAAGCTTTAACCGACAAGGATATTGACGAGCTGTTAGAATGGGCAAAGGAACGGAGGGGGTAGTATGCAGGTCTTTGTGATCTCACTATTTATCTGCTCTGTTACCATATCGGCACTCGCGCTCTTGTATAAGGCGGTTATACCGCTTTTGACAAAACGTTATTCTGCTGCGGGCCTCTATTATGTATGGCTGGTCTTAGTGGCTGGGCTGATTATTCCTTTCCGGCCGCAATTTTGCAGAGCGATCGTCAAAGTCGATATGCCGGGCGGCACGGCTGTGCCGGTGATAAGGGTCGGAGGCGGGCTGCCTGTCATTTTCCCCACCTCTCATGTGCTTCCATCAACGGTACCCCGCATAATGTGGTGGCAGATCGCGGCGGCGGTATGGCTGGCGGGAATGGCCATATTTCTTGCTTATCATATCATCAGGCATTACCGTTTTTTAAAACTGACGGCACGCTGGAGCGAGAAGATCACGGACCAACAGGCATTGGTGCTGTTCCAGGACTTAAAAAGCCGGATGGGTATATCCCGAAAGATAGGCTTACATGTTTGCGGCTTCATTGGCAGCCCCATGATGATGGGGTTTGCAAGGCCCCGTATCCTGCTGCCTGAAGCAGACTTCGCGCAAGATGAGCTCCGTTTTATCCTGCAGCATGAGCTTGTGCATTACAAGCGGAAAGACCTTTGGTATAAAAGTCTGGTGCTGGCAGCCGCAGCGATCCATTGGTTCAATCCCGTTGTTCACCTGATGGCAAAAGAGATCGCCAGACAATGCGAACTGTCCTGCGATGCGGAAGTTGTACGCAGTACGGGGGCAGACAAACGTCTATCTTACAGTGAAACCATCATCGGTGTGGTACGATACAAGTCCAAGCTGAAAACAGCTTTCTCCACCAATTTCTTTGGCGGTAAAAAAGATATGAGGACTCGTATTTCTTCTATTATGGATATGCGCAGGAAGAAAGTTGGGGCCGCCGTTTTCTGCGGCGCGCTGGTCCTCACCATGGGGTCAGGCGCCACCCTGGCGGCAAATGTGGAAGCACAGGAACCGCGGGCTGCAACCAAAGAAAACACTGAGATTACGCCCGGGATTTCTGTAGCCATGTTCCCAAACCCAGATATTTACAGCTCCTACACAGCTTTTGGGATCACGATCTCAGAGGATGGCTCAAAGCTGCTCTATAAAGGACAGCCGGTCAGACAGTTTGTCGATGAACAGGCAGATTCCTGGGCATTCTATTTTGATGGGTCCGGGAGCGGGAATTTATCTGCCGTCAGAAATGCTGCCGGTGAGGTCACAGGAATTGAGCGCTTAAATGCACAAAAAGCGCAGAAATACTATGAGAGCTTTTTCGCGGAAGAACTCGATCCCGGATTTTTCAATCATGTGGGCGCTGAAGCACAACGGGATTTCGCGGTGGATATGGCCAGGGAGGGGATTTGGGAGGGCAAATGAGATTAAGTAATCAGTAAATGCCAGTGATATCACCTTGTATTTTGCTGCATGACGGCAGAATTGCAAGGTGATTTTC
>URUZ01000487.1 GCA_900551225.1 uncultured Clostridium sp. | reverse complement strand
CCTAATTTTCCCTATATTATTACATTTTCTTATAACACCTTACAGCCTGTGCGATAATCATTTTAAGAAATTCTTAATAATCTATTCAAGGAACATTCAAACATTCCGGAGAAATGCGTGCTATACTATGATCATAAGAGATGCACGATTAAAACTATCCTTCAACCCTTTTTGAAAATCCGAAAATCCTAAAGAAAAGTGCTCCGTACCCGAAAGGTATGGAGCTTTTTCTATGTAAACTATTGAGTTTGCGTTTTAAATTAATGATTCAGATTTTTCAGGCATTCCATCAGTTTGCTCACATCTCCGTCAGCGAAGCAGTAGCCGTCCATGCCTCTGGCTTTGGAGCCATCGATGTTGAGCTGAAGATCGTCGATGAAATAGCATTCCTGGGGCGCCAGGGAGAACCGGGCGAACAGGTGCTGGTACATCTCCTTCTGCGGCTTCATGCACTTCACTTCAGCGGAGAACAGCACGCCGTCAAAATACTCGATACCGGGAATCACTTCTTGATAACAGTCCAGCAGCCTTAAGGAGGCGTTGGAGCACAGGTAAATGCCGTATCCCTGGTCCTTCACCCACTTAACCAGTTCTGCCATTCCCTTCTTGGGCCACATGTTGTACTGGTGCCAGCGGGCCAGGCAAAGGGCCGCCATCTCTTTTGCATGGTCTGTAGACAGGCGGGCCTGCATGCGTTTTAAGGCATCCTGCTCCGAAATCACTCCCATGTCCAGCATAATCCACTCCGGGGAGGTGAACACGCTGGTGCACACTTCCCTGCGCTCCGCGGGATCTTCAATAAACTGGCGGCACACAATATTCGGATCATACTCCACCAAAACCCCGCCCATGTCAAATACAATGTTTTTAATCATTTTCTTTTCCCCACTTTTATATATGAATTACAGTGCACAGCCCTGCATTTTAAAAACCTGGGACACCAAACAGGCCCCAGGCTTCTCAAATTACGCTTCAGGCTTCTCAACCTGTACGATTGCAGCTTTCTGCATCGGAATACGGCAGTTTTTGTTATTGCCGAATTCTACAATAACGGTGTCATCGGTCATATCGATAATCACTCCGTAAAAGCCGCTGGATGTCAGTATGGTATCCCCCACTGCAACGCTTCCTAATAACTCCTGCTGTCTCTGTTTTTCCTTTTTCTGCGGACGGATTGCCATGAAATACAGCATACCCAACAGCAGAACTACATACAGAACCCAGAAAATTGGACTGTTTGTCATTGTAACTTCCTCCTTCACGCACCTACCGCCGCCTCGCCGCGGTGGTTTTTAAATTAGACCTGAGATCCTTCCATACCGGCCAGCTTGTCCTTTTTATACTCGGCATAGCGGTGTTCTTCGATGGCGTCGCGAATCTCTTTCATCATTGTATTATAAAAATATAAATTATGCAAGGTGCATAATCGCATTCCAAGCATTTCTTTTGCCTTTAAAAGGTGGCGGATATATGCCCTGCTGTAGGAACGGCAGGCCGGACAGCCGCAGCCTTCCTCTATGGGACGTGAATCCAGCTGGTACTGCTGGTTGAACAGATTCAGCTTCCCGTGGTTGGTGTAAACGTGGCCGTGACGGCCATTTCTGGACGGATACACGCAGTCGAAGAAATCCACGCCCCGGTCCACTGCCTCCAAAATGTTGGCCGGCGTCCCCACGCCCATGAGGTAAACCGGCTTCTCCGCCGGAAGATGGGGCACGGTCACATCCAGAACCCGGTACATCTCCTGGTGGGTCTCCCCCACGGCCAGACCGCCGATGGCATAGCCGTCCAGATCCAGCTCCCGGATGATATCAGCGTGCTCCGCGCGGATGGATTCCACCACGCCGCCCTGGTTGATGCCGAACAGCAGCTGTTCCCGGTTAATGGTATCAGGCAGGGAGTTAAGCCTGGCCATCTCCTCCTTGCACCGTCTCAGCCACCTGGTGGTCCGCTCCACAGAGCTTCGGATATATGTCTCGTCCGCGCGGCTGGGCGGACATTCGTCAAATGCCATGGCAATGGTCGATCCCAGGTTGGACTGGATCTGCATGCTCTCCTCTGGTCCCATAAAAATCTTGCGGCCGTCAATATGGGAGTTGAAGAATACCCCCTCCTCCTTGATCTTCCTCAGGCCGGACAGGGAAAATACCTGGAAGCCACCGGAGTCCGTGAGAATGGGGCGGTCCCAGTTCATGAACTTATGCAGTCCGCCGAATTCCTTAATCAGCTTATCGCCGGTGCGCACATGGAGGTGATAGGTGTTGGAGAGCTCCACCTGAGTGCCGATATCCTTTAAATCGTCTGTGGATACCGCCCCCTTGATGACGCCCACAGTCCCCACATTCATGAACACCGGGGTCTGGATGGTGCCGTGGACAGTCTTCATCTCCGCCCGCTTGGCCAGTCCATCCGTTGTTATCACTTTATATTCCATAGTCCTCACGCCTCGCTGTCTGCCAGGGCAGCCTTGATCATAATGGCGCACTCAATCCGCTTTTTCTGCATTTCACAGCCAATCTCATAGGTGCCTGTGATGGAGCCGCTGAAGTTGCTGGCATTGGCCGCACATCCGCCGCTGCAGTAGAACCGTGCGAAGCAGTCCCTGCACTTGTCCTTGGCGTATACGTTGCACATCTTGAATTCGTCCCGGACAGGTTCATTTACAACGCCCGTGTCAACATTGCCCAGCAGGAACTGCTCCTGGCCCACAAACTGATGGCAGGGATATAAATCTCCCCATGGCGTCACCGCCAGGTACTCGGTGCCTGAGCCGCAGCCTGCCAGACGCTTGGCCACACAGGGGCCTGCCGTCAGATCCAGCATGAAGTGGAAGAAGTTAAAGCCTCTCCCCTCCTTGTGGCGTTTGATGTACTCCAGGGCCAGCTTGTCATACTCTTCCAGAATCTGGGGGATATCCTCCTCCCGGATGGCGTACTCCTCCTCCTGGCCGGCCACCACCGGCTCGATGGACATCTGCTTGAAGCCCAGGTCTGCAAAATGCAGCACATCCTGGGAAAAATCCAGATTGTTGCGGGTAAAGGTTCCGCGGACGTAGTATTTGTCCTGATTCCTGCTGTCGGCAAACTTCTGGAACTTGGGTACGATCAGGTCGTAGCTGCCCTGCCCGCGCCTGAAGGGGCGCATCTTGTCATTGACGTCCCTGCGGCCGTCCAGGCTCAGCACTACGTTGCTCATCTCCTTGTTGCAGAACTCCATCACCTCATCGTTGAGCAGCACACCGTTGGTGGTCAGGGTGAAGCGGAACTTCTTGTGGTGCTCCTTTTCCTGGGAACGGCCGTACTCCACCAGGCGTTTTACCACATCCCAGTTCATCAGAGGCTCTCCGCCGAAGAAGTCCACCTCCAGATGTTCCCTGCTGCCAGAATTGGCAACCAGGAAATCCAGGGCCTTTTTACCCACCTCATAGCTCATGAGGGCACGCCGGCCGTGGTACTCGCCTTCCTCTGCAAAGCAGTATCTGCAGGCCAGATTACAGTCGTGGGCAATGTGCAGGCACAGTGCCTTGACCACAGTCTTGCGCTTTTTAAAGTCCAGGACAAAGTCCTTGTAAATGTCTTTGGTCAGCAGCTGCTCAGCATCGATCAGCTCCTGGATGTCCTCCAGCGCCTCCTGGATATCATTCACCGGATACCGGTCGGACAGGCCCAGCTGAACCGCCTGGACCACTTCTTCCGGAAGCTTCTGCGGCTCTTCCAGCTCCGGCATCTTCTCCGAAACCAGAGCAATGGCATCATACACCACGGGATCTACCACATGGACAGAACCGCTGTTGACGTCCATCACGATGCTGTAACCGTTATTTTTATATTGATGAATCACTGATATACACTCTCTTTCTAAGTATTGTCCCCTTTGCGAACTTAGAGCCCCTATCATCCAATGGACCACAGGGGCTCTAACCATTCATATCCTGTACGTATCTGATTAGAGTGTGTCTTAAAATTCATTCCCGCCATCTGTACGCCCCACTTTGCGGCATATTTGGCCCCAATTCAGTCAACGTAGCCCGCTACGCCTCCTTCATTGGGGCCAAATCTCCCACAAAGTGTGACGCACAGCTGA
>URUZ01000486.1 GCA_900551225.1 uncultured Clostridium sp. | reverse complement strand
CTATATTATGATCTTCTTCGGATTTATTGGATATACCTTCAATAAGTACAAGATTCCGCAGTCGCCGCTGATACTGGCTTCCATATTGGGAAGCATGATGGAAAACAACTGGACCCAGAGTATGGTGTATGCCGACGGTTCCCTGTCCGTGTTCGTGACCAGGCCGCTGAGCTGCGCACTGATGATCCTGTCCATTATTTTCATCGGCATGCCGCTGATCAAACGCTTTAAGGCGTCCAGAAAGGCTGCATAAAAGAAATATTTTGGGGAGAGTTTCCGCCATTAGGGCGGAGGCTTTCCCTTTTTGAGTTAAAACTAAGGGGGAAATCCATGAAAATCAGCCAGATGGAATATTTTGCAGCGGTGTGCCGCCTGGGCAGCATCACTCAGGCGGCCAGGGAGCTTCATATCTCACAGCCGTCCATAACAGCGGCCATCCACGAGATGGAGAAGGAGCTGGAGGTCAACCTGTTTAAACGGCGGAACAACCGGCTGCACCTGACCGAGGAGGGCGGTTTTGTTCTGGACCGGGTATCGGAGATTCTCAGGGATATGGAACGCCTGGACCGGGATTTAAAAGGATTTGTGGGGAAGAAGAATATGATCCGCTTGGGGCTGCCGCTGCAGATCGGCGCATTTCTGCTGCCCCAGCTATTTGGGAAATTCAGGGAGCTCAACCCGGAGATCCGGCTGGATATCCAGGAGTGCGGGGCCATGGATATTGTGAAGAACCTGCTGGCGGATCAGCTGGACATGGCAATTGTGTCCATCGACACCTCTGAGCAGTGGGATGTGAACTGGACATTCCTGTATGAATCTGAGTTCTGCTTCTGCGTGGCCGCCTCCCATCCTCTGGCTGCCAGGAAGTCCATCTCTTTTCAGGAGGCCTGTGAAATGCCGCTGGTGACCTTCAAAAGCGGATTCTATGTAAATGAGCGGATCAGGCGGAGGCTGGATGAGTGCGGGGCCGACCCTGAGATCAGGATGTGCACGGATCAGCTCCATACCATTAAGAACCTGGTGCTCCACGGGGGCTGCGGCGCGTTTCTCCTGAGGGAGGCGGTGCGCATGGACCCCGCCATCCGGGCCATTCCTATGGAAAAACCCATGAAGGCGCAGATCGGTGTGGTGACCAAGCGCGGGACTATGCTGTACAGCGATTCGAAAAGGCTGCTGGCGTTTATTAAGGAGGAGTTTGCTACGTAAGATGGGGAGGCCGGGCGGCCGGAGTTGGCCGGGCGGCCACCAGTGCCACGCAGGATAAAAATAGGCTATAGCCCGATAGAAAAGGCGTATTATACATGGGAAAAGAGGTTCCTGTATAATGGAGGGTGACGGGACGGAGCGCCCCCATCAGCAGAGAAAGGAAATGATGTGATGAAATATGTGACATTAGCGGAGCATGCCATAAGAGAGTATGCCCCGGATAAAATTTTTGCCGCCAGCCAGAAGGCCAAGGCGGCCATTACAGCCCTGGGCGAGGAGGCGGTGATCAACTCCACCCTGGGCGAGTGCCTGGACGATGAGGGGAAGCTGATGGTCCTTCCCACGGTGGAGCGGATGCTGCGCACCATGCCGGTGGCGGAGATGTGCAGCTACGCGCCCATCGGGGGAATCCCCGGCTTCAACGAGGCGGTGCAGATCTCCCTGTTGGGGGAGGTCAGCAGCCGGTTCCATGTGGAATCCGTGCCCACTCCGGGAGGCTGCGGAGCGCTTCGCCACGCTATATGGAATTTTCTGGATGACGGGGATGCCGCGCTGACCACGGACTGGTTCTGGGGGCCTTACAGAAATATATGTGAGGAGCATGGACGCCGGCTTGCTACATTTCCCATGTTCAATGCCCGGGACGGGTTTAATCTGGAAGCCATGGAAGCGTCCCTTAAGGAGCTGCTGCAGAGCCAGAAGCAGGCCCTGCTGATCCTGAATACGCCGGCCAACAACCCCACGGGCTACTCCATGACCACGGCGGAGATGGAGGGAGCGGCCGACATCGTGCGCCGCCTTGGAAGATCCTGCCCGGATCAGAAGCTGACATTCTGCCTGGATGTGTCCTATATTGACTTTGACGGTACATTTGAGGAGACCAGGGAGATGTTCTCCTGCATCCATGACATGCCGGAGAATGTGATGACCCTGGTGGTGTTCAGCATGTCCAAGAGCTACACCATGTGCGGTATGCGCTGCGGCGCCCTGGTGTGCCTGGGGGAGACTGAGGAGGCGGCCGGACTGTTTAAGGCAGCTATGTCCTATTCTTCACGTTCCGTGTGGTCCAATGTGATCCGCATCGCCCAGCGGGTGCTGGTGGACATCAACACCAACAGGGAGGTTAAGGATCAGGTGGATGAGGAGCGCCGGGTGTTCAGCAGCCTGATTACAAAGCGGGGAGAGACATTTTACGGCGAAGCCCGGCGGATTGGGCTGAAATGCTGCCCCTATAAGCACGGATATTTTATCGCTGTCCCCTGTAAGAATCCGGGGAAGGCGGCGGAGTATCTCTGCGGGGAGAACGTGTTCGTGGTGCCCCAGGCCAGGGGGCTGCGCTTCTCACCCTGCGCGGTGACCACGGAGAAATGCCTGCGGGCGCCTGCCATTATAAAAAAAGCAATTGAGAAAGCGGAGGGTTAAGCATTGAAGATTACTGATATTAAAGTAGTTCCGGTTAATAAATTCCTGTTTGTAAAGGTGATGACAGACGAGGGCATCACAGGGCTTGGGGAGTCAGGGGACTGGGGATTTCTGGAATCCTCGGGGGAGGTGATCAACTCCTTCAGAGAGTATCTCATTGGCCAGGACCCGCTGCGTATTGAGCACCACTGGCAGTATATGTACCGCTGCTTCCATTTCCGGGGAGCGGCTGTGATGGGGGCGCTCAGCGCCATTGATATCGCGCTGTGGGACATTGCGGGCAAGTTCTACAATGTTCCGGTATACCAGCTCCTGGGCGGGAAATGCAGGGATCAGGTGCGGGTGTATTCCCATGTGTCCGGGGGCAGCTTTGAGGAGCTGATGGAGAGCTGTCTGGCTGAGAAGGAAAAGGGATTTACGGCCATTGGGCATCTGTCGCCCTTCCTGGATGAGCCAAGGTCTACACGGTATTTTGAGACTTACGCCAGGAAGATCAGCAGCGGCGTGGAGCGCATCGGGAAGATCCGCGAGGCGGTGGGCCTGGATGTGGATCTGTGTATTGAGAACCACAGACGGCTGAACCCGGCGGAGGCTGTGGCCCTGGCCGTGCAGCTGGAGCCGCTGCTGCCCATGTTCTATGAAGATCCCATTTTGCCGGATAATTTTGATTCCATGGCATGGGTGGCCCAGAAGATCCGCATACCGCTGGCAACGGGGGAGCGCATCCATACGCCTCAGGAGTACCAGATGCTGGTGAAACGCCAGGCCCTGGATTACCTGCGGATCAGTATCTGTGTGTGCGGCGGATTTACTGGCGCGCGGAAGATTGCGGCCATTGCGGAGGCAAATAATCTGGGAATTATACCCCACAATCCGCTGAGCCCCGTGGCTACGGCGGCCTGCATCCAGTTTGACGCGGCAACGCCCAGCTTTACAATTCAGGAATATCCGGACCCGGACGGGCCTGCGGCACATGCGCGGTTTGTGTTTGAGAACACCGGGAAGAGCGCGTTCAGGGCATCGGATATTGTGACGAGGATGCCGGAGTGCAGGGATGGATTTCTGGTGGTTCCAGATGGTCCTGGAATTGGAATTGAGCTGGTTGACGGGGTTGAGGAGAAGTTTCCGTTTGAGCGGCGGAAGGTGGTGACCCGGCTGACTGTGGACGGAGGAGTGATGGATCAGTAGGCGGAATCCAGCGTGGGGACACAACTGCCCGGCAGCCTCACCGGCTGGTGGAAGCCTCGGTGATGCTGCTGAACGGCTGTTGGATGCCCCGGTGATGCTGCTGAACGGCTGTTGGGATTGGCCCCGCCCGGTTTATAGGAACGTTGAACAAGGCATGAAAGACATTTATGGGGGGCTGGCAGGGCCGCTCGTAAATGTCTTTTTGTTGTGAGTGAAACGCTTGCGAAAAGTGAGGCTGATCGTTATTGCTATTTCGATAAAAATGAAACGTTATTTT
>URUZ01000485.1 GCA_900551225.1 uncultured Clostridium sp. | reverse complement strand
TTAAAGGCAATGGGGGACGGCGTGTGGCTGGAGGAGCTGGAGAAAAGGACGCTGCCATGCAGGGTGGAGCAGACCGGGGAGAGAAGTATCAGGATCGTTCTGACCCAGGGGCTGAACCGCCAGATCCGCCGGATGTGCCAGGCCTGCGGCTGCAGCGTCGTCACCCTGAAACGGGTCCGGGTGATGAATATCCGCCTGGGTGAGCTGGAGAGCGGCAGATACAGGCTGGTGGAGGGGAAGGAGTACCAGGACTTCCTGGGAGCGCTTGCCCATTCCAGCAACCGGACCTACCGGGAGCGTGTCTAGTAGTCCGGGGGTATCAATATAGATGGAGAGTAAAGATGGACGATAGAATTCAGAGAATGAAGGAACTTGTTTCCCAGCTTTCGGTGGCTGCCAGAGCCTATTACCAGGAGAGCCGGGAGATCATGAGCAATTTCGAATATGACCGCCTCTATGATGAACTGACCGCGCTGGAGCAGGAGACGGGCGTCATCATGTCCGGCAGCCCCACCCAGCGTGTGGGTTACGAGGTGTTGAGCGAGCTTCCCAAGGAGGCCCACGAGTCCGCCATGCTGTCTCTGGATAAGACCAAGAGTGTGGAGGACTTAAAGGAGTGGCTGGGTGACCAGAAGGGGCTGCTGTCCTGGAAAATGGACGGCCTGACCATTGTTCTGACCTATAACGGGGGAACTCTGGTGAAGGCGGTTACAAGAGGAAACGGGGAGATCGGGGAGGTAATCACCTCCAATGCCCGGGTATTCTCCAACGTACCAGTGACCATTACCCACAAGGGGCTTCTGGTTCTCAGAGGTGAGGCGGTGATCCGCTATTCGGATTTTAAGCGCATCAACGAGGAGATCGAGGATGTGGATGCAAAGTACAAGAATCCCAGGAATCTGTGCAGCGGATCTGTCCGCCAGCTGAACAGCCAGGTTACTGCGGAGCGCAACGTGCATTTTGAGGCATTTTCCCTGGTAAATGCAGAGGGCGTGGATTTTGATAATTCCAGGAAGGCCCAGTTTGAGTGGCTGAGGAGCCAGGGGTTTGAGGTGGTGGAGTACAGGGAGGTCACAGCGGACACCCTGGATGAGGCTGTGAAGGAGTTTGCCGGGGAGGTGGAAAGCAATGATACGCCATCAGACGGTCTGGTGCTGCTCTACGATGACATCGCCTACGGGGAGTCTCTGGGGCGCACAGCCAAGTTTCCACGCAACTCCATTGCCTTTAAGTGGCAGGATGAGATCCGGGAGACCAAGATGCGCTATATTGAGTGGAGCCCGTCACGGACAGGGCTGATCAACCCTGTGGCGGTATTTGAGCCTGTACAGCTGGAGGGCACCACCGTCAGCCGTGCCAGCGTCCACAACATCAGCATCCTGGAGGGGCTGGAGCTGGGGGAGCAGGATCAGATCACGGTGTATAAGGCCAACATGATCATTCCCCAGATTGCGGATAACCTGACCCGCAGCGGTGTGAAGGATATTCCGGAGGAATGTCCGGTCTGCGGCGGAGAGACGGAGATCCGCCAGGTAGGTGATGTGAAGAGCCTGTACTGCACCAATCCCGACTGCCAGGTGAAGCGGATCAAGAGCTTTACCCTGCTGGTAAGCCGGGATGCGCTGAATATAGACGGCTTGTCCGAGGCCACCTTGGAGAAATTAATCGGGGCCGGATTCATTCATGAATTTGCTGACATTTTCCATCTGGACCGCCACCAGGAGGCCATTGTGGAGATGGAGGGCCTGGGGCAGAAATCCTATGACAACCTCCAGGCATCCATTGCCAAGGCGGCTCACACCACCCTGCCCAGGGTGATCTACGGTCTCGGGATTGCCGGAATCGGCCTGGCCAACGCCAAGGGGCTGTGCCGCCGGTTCGCCTATGATTTCGACCGCATGAGGAAGGCGGACGAGGAGGAGCTGGTGTCGGCTGATGGCATCGGAGCCGTGCTGGCCGGGGCCTGGACCAGTTATTTTGCTTCTGAGAAGAATAATGAGCAGGTGGACCGGCTGCTTCAGGAGCTGGACATAGAGGTGGAGCAGGTGGAGACCGGGGAGCAGATTTTTGAGGGCAAGACCTTTGTGATCACCGGTTCTCTGGAACGGTTCGGCAACCGCAAGGAGCTGCAGGAGCTGATTGAGTCCAAGGGCGGTAAGGCCACGGGATCAGTGACCGCTAAGACCAGCTACCTGATCAACAATGACACCATGTCCGCGTCCTCCAAGAATAAGAAGGCTAAGGAACTGGGTATCCCCATTCTTTCAGAAGAGGACTTTCTCCGAATGCTGTAGTGTGTTTGATCATTCATTTTGACGCAGAATGCAATTATCAAACACACTAAAGCCTGAGGCGCAGAGCCGGAGGCATCAACATGTTGGTGGAGTCTGTCAATAGCTGAATTTGAAGGGAGAAGAGTGATATGCCAATTAAAGTACAGAAAGATTTGCCTGCAAGAGTTATCTTAGAGTCGGAAAATATATTCACCATGGATGAGGACCGGGCTATGAGGCAGGATATCCGTCCTCTGGAGATCCTGATTTTGATTCTGATGCCCGTGAAGGAGGAGACGGAAACCCAGCTTCTGCGGGCGCTTTCCAACACACCGCTGCAGGTAGACTGTTCGTTCCTCATGATGGCAACCCACGTGTCCAAGAATACCTCGGCCAGCCATCTGAATAAATTTTACGTCGATTTTGATGAAATCAAGAAGAAATATTATGACGGAATGATCATTACCGGCGCGCCGGTGGAGAATATGGAGTTTGAAGAAGTCAATTACTGGCCGGAGCTTTCTGAGATCATGGAGTGGAGCAAGACCCACGTGACGTCTACCATCCACATTTGCTGGGGGGCCCAGGCAGGGCTGTACTACCACTATGGGGTCCCCAAATATCCCAGGAAGGCCAAGCTCTCAGGCATCTATAACCACCGGGTGCTGGATCGGAAGGTGCCCCTGGTGAGAAGCTTAAACGACTGCTTCATGGCGCCTCATTCCAGGTATACGGAAGTGCGCAGGGAGGATATTGTGAAGCATCCGGAGCTGATGATTCTGGCCGAGTCCGAGGAAGCGGGGGTGTTCCTGGTGATGGACAGGAACGGGCGTCAGATCTTCGTCCAGGGGCATCCGGAATATGACCGTATGACCCTGAACAATGAGTACCACAGGGACTTGAACAAAGGGCTGAACCCCGAAGTGCCCTGCAATTACTATGAACATAATGATCCATTTTCAGTGCCGCCTCTGACCTGGCGCAATACATCCAACACACTGTACAGTAATTGGCTGAATTTCTATGTGTACCAGACCACTCCTTACAATCTGGAAGAGGACGAATAACTAATGCTAGAGCGTGTTTGAACTGCCGGCAGGGAACAAGGAACGCCCAAAACAGGTTTAACCTGGATTGGGCGTTATTTTTGTGCGCGGGAAGTGCCGGCAAGGCGTTGGGTTTACCGTTATCTTAATTTCTGCGGTCCTCTACCAATAAGGTTTGAATTGTATCGGGTGAAGCATTCCAGTTCAGCACGTAGGCAGTATAGATGCGGCGGCGGTTCAGAGTTACAGGGGTTGAAATGAGGGTCGTCTCCGGGCGCGCGGATCTGGAAACGCTCAGCGTGTAGCTGCCTGAAGTGAAGGGGCTGAAGCTGGTGGCGGTTCTAAAGTTAACAGAGTTAAAGAACACATTTCCCAAGGAAGCGTTAACAGGGCCGCTGTAGTAAGCCAGATTGCAAATACGGAAACAGGAGGAGTTATTGTTTGTAGGACATGCCGTGTCCTCAATCATTGTCAAATCCAGGCCCCTTTGAGCATTGATAATCGCTACGGTTGCCATGCCATCTCCGACATACATGGATTTGCGGACATAAGTATACCCATTTGTGCCCATAACTGTAAACATATGGTATCCCTGGGAGATCTGGCGGTATTGGGTTATCTCCGGGAAATTGATTCCTCTGGTGACAGGCCGTCCGTCAATCAGTACAATAAATGCATTATAGCCGGTTGCAGCGTTCAGCAGACGGATCGCTCCCTGAATCCACTGATCGTTGTTGCAGAACAGACAGGGAACATTGGGGTAGACCGGGGGCATAACTGAAA
>URUZ01000484.1 GCA_900551225.1 uncultured Clostridium sp. | reverse complement strand
TCTCTGTCCCTCATAGAACGCCTGCGTTGATGCTTTAACTAAATGACATTGCTCCGCTGTCCTCCCAGCCCCAACCTTCTTCTTTTCACGGCCAATACACCAGCCAACGTCCGCGTACCCTTCCACGCCTAACTCCACCCCCCTTTTTTTGCCCTGGCTATTGATTGGTAAATTCCACGTAAAATCAATGTAAAACCAATACAAAGTTATCCACAATACCCTAAAAGTGTGCCGGTTTTTCAACAAAAGTAACGGATTACCGCATGTTCAAAGTTCTTTTGCTGGTGTATAGTTTATTTATCGCAATGCAACAAAAACCAAAGGAGGACTTTATGAGAAAGGTATGGAAAAAAACAGCCGCGGCTGCACTGGCGGCGGTGATGACTGCTTCAATGCTGGCTGGCTGCGGAACAAAGAGTGCACCGGCAGATAATACGGCTAAGCAGGAGGAGGCCAAGGAGCCGGTGGAGATCACCTTCTGGCATGTGTATTCTGAGAACTTCGGAGCGCCGGTGATCAAGGAGATGGTGGAGGATTTCAATGCAAGCCATCCTGATATTGTGGTGAAGGAAGTCTACAACCCGGACATGTATCCAGGCCTTATGCAGAACCTGCAGGCAGAGGTGGCGGCGGGCAACCCTCCCTCCCTTTGCATGATCGGATATAACTATATTAAATATTTCTCCGCCAATTTTAACTACATAAGCCCCCAGGAGGTAGTGGACAAATATTATCCTGAGGACAAGGATTATCTTACAGATACCTTCCTGGACAACGTGCTCAGCCTGGCTCAGGTGGACGGCCAGCAGATCGGACTTCCCTTCTGCATCAGCGCTCCCATCATCTGTTATAACCCGGAGCTGTTCGAGCAGGCGGGCCTGGACCCGGCCAAGGGTCCACAGACCTGGGACGACATCAGGGAGTACGCCAAGCAGATCACCGACAAGACAGGGGAGTATGGCTTCTATATGCAGGAGTATTCCGACAACTGGGCAGTCCAAGGCCTGTTAGAGAGCAATGGGGCTAACATGCTTCAGGACAATAAGGCGGCGTTTGCAACACCAGAGGGGATTCAGGCGTACCAGATCCTGGCAGATATGGTGCTTCAGGACAAGAGCGCCCTGCACATCACCGCTGACGAGGGAATCCAGGCATTCTGCAACGGCAAGGTGGGCATCGCCTGCGTTTCCAGCGCAAAGATCGGAACCATCACCCAGGCGGCCCAGTTCGACGTAAAGGGCGCGGAGTTCCCGGGCTTTGAGGGCAAGGAAAAGCGCCTTCCCACCGGGGGAAACTTCATTCCCATCACAGCCCAGACTGAGGAAGAGCAGAAAGCGGCATGGGAATTCCTGAAATTCATCATGCAGCCGGAGTATCTGTCCAAGTGGACCCTGAACACCGGCTACCTGCCCCCAAGGCAGGATGTGGCGGAAGATCCCAACGGGCTTCAGGCGGAGATTGGGACCAATGAGCTTCTGGGCGTGGCATTTGCGGAGATGGGAAGCCTGCAGCAGTGGGCCGCATATCCGGGAGACATGGGCACCCAGGCTGAGCAGATGTTTGCAGATACCAGGGACAAGATTCTGGACGGAACCCAGACGCCTGAGGAGGCGCTGACAGAAGCCCAGAACGCCCTCAACAAAATGCTGGAAGAACAGTAAGTGTAACTGCCAATCATTCATAAAAAGGGCGAAGGGAAGACTTCCGATGCGGTCTTCCCTTTTACTTCAAGAGAGGAGAACCGGCCCTATGAAGGGAAAACGGACAAACCGCAGTAAGCGGGACCAGATCATGGCGTGGCTGTTTTTGTTCCCGGCCACATTTGCATTTGTGGTGTTCATGTTCTGGCCACTGGCCTACACCGTGTACTTAAGCTTTTTGAAATGGAACATGGTGTCCCCCACTAAGAAGTACGTGGGATTTAAAAATTATACCAGCATTATACAGGATGAGGTCACCCTGCAGATTGTGCTCAACACCCTGGTGTATATCGCCGTTCTGGTGATTCTGATCTTTGCAGTCCCCTATGTCCTGTCCTATATCAATACCTTTGTGATGAAGCGGGGCAAGGGGATCTACAAAACCCTGCTGTTTATACCCAGTCTGATCTCCCTGGTGGTGGGCGCCATTGTGCTTCAGTGGATCTTCAATCCCATATCAGGACCCATCGGCGGGATTCTGGGAAAATTTGGGATTACAATGCCCACCTGGTCCAAGACCAAGGGGCTGGTGATCTTCGTCATCGCCCTGGTGGCGGTGCTGAAAAGCTTTGGCTACAATTTCCTGGTGCTGCTCTCAGGCATGAGCAGCGTGTCCAGCGAGCTGATTGAGGCGGCGCGGCTGGAGAAAACGCCCCACAGCAAGATTTTCACCAAAATTGTCATGCCTCTGACCTCATCCACGGCCATCTATGTGCTGATTATCAGCATTGTCCAGGGCATGCAGTATGTGTTCACACCTATTAAGGTGTTGACCCAGGGCGGGCCCAACAACGCCAGCTCCAACATCATTTACGGGGTGTACCAGGAGGCGTTTACATTTTACAATACAGGCAAGGCGTCGGCGCTCTCCATACTGACCATGGTGATCTTCCTGATCCTTCTGTTCCTGGAATTTAAATATGTGGAGAAGGGGGTTTATTATGAAAACTGAGAGAAGGACCGAGATTATCTGCCATGTGATTCTGGCTGTCATCGTGATTCTGTCCCTGTACCCCATGTTTTTTGCGCTGTCCACCTCCTTCAAGACGCTGACCGAGGCATTTAACAGCTCTTCCCTGATCCCAAAGGAGTTTACCACCCAGGCCTACTCCAACGTGCTGAGCAAGATTCCCTTTGTGAAGATCACGGCCAACACCTTTATCATCGCAACGGTGGTAACTGCCTTCAAGCTGGTGACCGGCGTGCTGGCAGCCTACAGCTTTGTGTTCTTTGATTACAAGGGGAAGAACTTTATGTATTTCATTCTGGTGAGCACCATATTCATCCCATTCACTGTGACCATGATACCCAATTTTATCACCATATCCAAAATCGGGCTGCGGGATAATATTATGGGCGTGGCTCTGCCCCAGCTGGCGGACGCCACGGGTATCTTCCTGCTGCGCCAGCACATGCGGGGAATCCCCGGCTCCCTGGTGGAGGTGGCGAAGTTGGAGAAGGCCTCCCACCTCAGCATCCTGCGCACCATTGTGGTGCCTATTATCAAGCCGGCCATCCTGTCCATCGGAATCATTTTCTTCATCAATTCCTGGAATGAGTACGTGTGGCCGTCCCTGATCCTTAAGTCCACGGAGAATTACACCCTGTCCCTGGCCCTTCAGATGTTTGTCAGCGCGGAGGGCGGTACGGACATCCCAGTGGCAATGGCCATCTCCGTGCTGACGATGGTACTGCCGCTTGGCATCTATTCCGTGTGCCAGAAATACATTATCAACACATTCGCCCAGTCGGGCATCAAAGGGTAAAGGAGTGACGCGTTATGGACAGCATCCGTTTTGAAAATGTAAGCAAATCCTTCGGAAAGACGAAGATTATCAACAATTTAAATATGAGCATCGAGAAGGGGGAGCGCCTGATCCTCTTAGGTCCCTCCGGCTGCGGCAAATCCACCATTCTCCGCATGATCAGCGGCCTGGAGACGGTCACCGGCGGCAGCCTGTACCTCAACGGGGAGCTGGCCAATGACATTGACAGCGGGGACCGGGACATTGCCATGGTGTTCCAGAACTACGCCCTGTATCCCCATATGACCATTGCGGAAAATGTGGGCTACGGCCTGCGTATCCACAAGGAGAAGAAAGAGGTAATCCGGCAGCGGGTGCAGGAGGCCATTGATATCCTGAACCTGACAGGGCTGGAGGCCCGCTACCCCAAGGAATTGTCCGGCGGCCAGCGCCAGAGGGTGGCTCTGGCCAGGGCCATTGTGAAGCGCTCGGGCTTCTTCCTGCTGGACGAGCCGCTGTCCAATCTGGACGCCCAGCTCAGGGGACAGGCCAGGAAGGAGCTGGTGAAGATCCATGAGATGTACGGCCAGACCTTTGTGTATGTGACCCATGACCAGATCGAAGCCATGACCGTTGGCCAGCGCATCGCCCTGCTGAACGAG
>URUZ01000483.1 GCA_900551225.1 uncultured Clostridium sp. | reverse complement strand
TTTCAGTTTGTCCTCCGGGGAGAATACAACCCCCGGCGTCTGCTCCCCATCCCGAAGGGTGGCATCATGGATCACCACATCGTGGTCTGATCCCGCCTCCTTCCTCACTTCCTCCAGATCATTATATGGGCTCACCCACCATGCATTTTCTTTGTAGTACATACCTTCTCCTCTCATTCCAGACCCAGCAGATACGCCGGGTTCCTGCACATCATTAAATCCAGCTCCGTCCTGCTGATTCCCATCTTTTTCATCAGATAATAGTACACCCGCATCCCCTGTGCCGGGGACGGCGCATTCACCTGGCCGTAATCTGTCATCAGCACCACGTGCTCTGCTCCCAGGCTGCGGATGATCTCCACCACTTCCCCCGGATCTTCCCGTCCATTGTGGGGAGCCATGGCCCCAAGAGAGCAGCTGACCATGGCGCCGTTGTCTGTCAGCGTATGCAGCACGTCCAGATTAAAGTCCTCATACCAGGCATTTGCATGGGTAATCTCTACCTTGTCAAAGCCCACGCTTTTGGCATACCCGGTCAGGGCGATGCATTCTTCAGGCCCAATATGCCCGCTGCACAGCAGCACCTTATGCTCTTTACATATTTTTACAATTTCTTTCACTTCTTCCTTCAGCTGCCCATGTTCATCCACCACAGACAACCGCTCACATGGGTAACCGAAATTGGAGCTGTTAACATAGTGGCCGATCCAGTGGCCTGTCCTGGCCTTGTCCATGGCATACTTTGCGTCCGTTGTGGGAAGCCACACCACCCTGGCGCCGGACAGCACAGCCGCCAGCACGCTTCTGGGGCTCAGACCACCCACTGTACCATTCAGGGAAATGCTGCCAAAGGTGGCGACCTCGGGGACCGCCTGGCAGGCTGCCTGGGCTGCTCCCACGGTGCTGGTCAGGTGGCACTTGATCACAATGGCCCGCATCCCGGCATCTCTGGCCTCCTCAGCCAGGGTTATAGCGTCAGCATAGCGGGGCATATAGTCAGGCCCTACATGGATATGTATGTCAATTGCTCCCTTTAAAACTGTGTCATCATATAATTTCATCCTACACCTCCATTTGTCCGGTTTTAATTTTGCGCAGCTGCAGAACTGCCACAGCGGCAAGAGATACGATTCCAATCATGTCCGTCACCGGTCCTGAGACCACCATCATCAGGCCGCCCAGAAAAGCCAGCAGCCGTTCCGGCACAGAACAGTGGGTCTTCCAGAAGCCCTGCATGGCCACCGCGATGGCCACAACACCTATCAGACCTGTGATAACCGCGGTTACAATTGTCAGGGCGGACCCCTCCATCAGCAGCGCCGGGGAGTAGACAAACATATATGGTACGATAAAAGCCAGGATTCCGAACCGGAATGCGGTAAATCCCACCCGGTTGGGATTGGCCCCGGCGATTGCCGCCCCTGCGTAAGCCGACAGCGCAACAGGAGGCGTGATGGTGGACACGGAACCGAAATACAGCACGAACAGGTGAGCTGCCAGCAGCGGCACTCCGATCTTGGTCAGGGCCGGGACCGCCAGCGTGGCCAGCACAATGTAGGCAGCTGTGGTGGGAAGGCCGCAGCCCATGATCAGAGAGGCAGCCATGGTAAGCACCAAGGCGATCAGAACATTGCTTCCGGCGACACTGAGCATCAGGCTTGAGAATTTGGAACCAATGCCTGTGAGCTGTATGACGCCCACCACAATGCCCGCGGCCGCACAGGCGCCGCACACGCTGATCACGCTGCGCATTCCCTTACCCACTGCCATCAGAAAACGCTTCAGGACAGTCCCGCGGTCCTTGTTGAAAAGGATATCCAGAACAACAATGGACGCGATAGAATAGCTGGCCGCCAGTATGGCGCTCTTCCCCATAAAAATCATGATGATCAGCAGTACCAGCGGGAGCAGCAGATACCCGCCCTGCTTCAGGATACCTCCTATGGGCTTGATATCGCTGTCCTCAGCCAGCGGTATCTTCTCCTTCACCGCTTCCAGGTCCACCATCATATAAATTGCAAAAAAGTAGAACAGGGCCGGAATTAAAGCCGCTTTCATAATGTCAGTGTAGCTGATGCCCGTCATCTCAGCCATCAGAAAGGCGGCGGCTCCCATAACAGGCGGCATAATCTGTCCTCCGGTGGACGCAACCGCCTCCACGGCGCCGGCCACCTCGGGTTTATATCCGTTTTTCTTCATAAGCGGAATGGTAAATGCTCCTGTGGTGACCACATTGGCCACCGCTGAACCTGACATGGTGCCCATGAGCGCGCTGGAGACAACTGCTGACTTGGCCGGCCCTCCGCGTTTCTTCCCGGTCAGCGAGTAGGCAATGTCCACGAACAGCTCCCCGCCTCCAAACATTTCCAAGAGTGCTCCAAACAGGACGAACAACGCCACGTATTTGGCGGAAGTGTTCATTGCTGTGCCGTATATGCCTTCAGTTCCAGTGTACAGAAATGCAATGATCCTTCTGAGGCCGTACTGCCGATGGCCCAGAATCCCCGGTATGTAGTGGCCCAGAAACGCATAGAGCAGGAACACGCCTGACAGGGAAGCCAGAACCGGCCCAATGGCTCTGCGGGCCGCCTCCAGCACCACGATAACGGAGACACAGCCCATAATGATATCAAGGGTCACCGTCTCGCCCCCATTGGTGGCAATCCGCTGCCAGTTTAAGAAGATATACGCCCCAGATGCCAGAGCGCAGGCAGCCCAGATCCCATCACAGACAGTGACCCGGGCGATCCTTTTGCTGCAGGACGGGTAAATGAAAAAAATACACACAGAGATAACCAGCCAGTGGAGGGATCTCAGCTCCATGGCGCTGCGCGCCCCGAAAAAACCTACATAGATGTGATACAGGCCCAGAATGGTCAGGGCAGCGGTAACGCCCTTGTCCATCCCTCCTGTCAGCTGCCTTGTTCTCTTAGAGTCGCCGGACATATCTTTAACCCCGGCGGCCTTATCCTTTTTCTTTGGAAAAAACATATTCGCCACCAATCCCCCTTTGTCCTGATGTGTTTACAGCAGTCCCGCTTCTTTAAAATAGCGTTCCGCGCCCGGGTGCATGGGTACTCCGGCAGTGTCCGTCATCTGTTCCAGCGTCAGCCCTTTTAAAGATGCGTGGTATTCCTTCAGGCTGTCCAGGTTCTCACAGATGGCCCTGGTCATGGCATAGACCGTATCTTCATCCATATCACCGCTGCAGTACAGCAGGTTGCGGCAGGCCAAAACATAGGCGTCCCCATCCGTATCATAGACAGAGGCTTCAACAGTGCTGCCGTAATAGAAGGGGCAGGCCTTGCAGATATCCGCCGCCTTATCCTGATCCACACTGAGCAGAACCACCTTATCCGTGGCCTGGAGGGACTGCACCGAGGAGGCGTTCTGGCCTGCCATCACCAGGGCTGCATCCACCTGTCCGTCCTTCAGCTGCTCGATTCCGTCATCATAGCTTAAGTAGCTGGCTGTGATATCCTTGTCAAAATCCAGGCCGTATGCTTCCAGAATCAGCTTCATGGGATAGATGGAGCCTCCGCCTGCAGGTCCTACCGCAACCTTCCTGCCCTTTAAGTCCTCAATCCCTGTAACCCCCGTATTCCCCAGGGTCACAATGTGCAGAACGGATGAGTGCAGGGAGCTGATCACCTTCAGGTCATAAGCCTGATTGAAGCCCTCTGTTCCGGTATACCCGAAGTAGACGTCATTGGCGTTGGAGATCCCCATGTCACTCTCCCCGGTTCCCACCAGACGCACATTCTCCGCCGATCCGCCGGTTATCTCTGCCGTCACATTCAGCGCCCCCACCGCTGAAGTGATGACCTCCGCCAAACCGGTTCCCACTACATAGAACGCGCCTCCGCTGGACGCTGTGCCTATGGTCAGCTGCTGATCCGCAATATCCAGTTCTGGCGTGCCTGCTTTTGACCCTTCCTCCGCAGCCTGGCTGCTTTGGCCGGATGATTCTTTTGTCTCCTGGACTGCGGCCGTGGCCGCTGTGCTCCCTGTGCCGCAGGCTGTCGCCGCCAACGAGGCTGCCAGCAGCAATGCCCCCATTGATAACCGTTTCTTCATGTTGAAATCCTCCTCTTTTGTTTGTGATTATTTTAATATGTATATTTATAT
>URUZ01000482.1 GCA_900551225.1 uncultured Clostridium sp. | reverse complement strand
GTAAAATACGTTTAAAAATTGATTTTATAAAGTTTCGAATTTATTTAATTAATAAAACAAAAATGTTTTCTACCCCATTTACCTTTTTTCCAGTTGGTGCTATGCTCAGCTTAGAAAAATGCCCATGGGAGGCAGAAATCCCACTGACAGGAGGAGAAGATATCATGACAACCAGAGAGGAATCCGATTCTATAGGGACTATGCAGGTTCCGGCAAAGGCGTATTTCGGCGTGCAGACACTGAGGGCAAGGAAGAATTTCCGGATCACGGGAAGGCCCCTTCACCCGGAATTCATCAAGAATCTGGCGCGGATTAAAAAAGCGGCGGCCTGTACCAATATGGCGGCCCATGTGCTGGACGAGACCATCGGCAGAGCCATTGTCCAGGCCTGCGATGAGATCATTGCCGGGAAGCTGCATCAGCAGTTCATCGTAGACGCCATACAGGGCGGAGCGGGGACCTCAGCCAATATGAATGCCAATGAAGTGATTGCCAACCGGGCCATTGAGATCCTGGGCGGCGAGAAGGGGGACTACTCTGTGGTACACCCCAATGACCATGTGAACATGGCCCAGTCCACCAACGACGTGATCCCCTGCTCCGGCAAGCTGACCATCATGGGGCTGCTGCCGGCGCTGATTGAGGAGCTGGAGCGCCTGTACAGGACGCTCAGCGACAAGGCGGTGGAATTCGATGATGTGGTGAAGATGGGGCGGACTCAGCTTCAGGATGCAGTGCCCATCCGTCTGGGACAGTCATTCGAAGCTTACGCTAAGGTAATCAGAAGGGATATCAACAGGCTGAAGAGCCTGGATCAAGACTTGAAGGTGCTGAACATTGGCGCCACGGCTGTGGGAACTGCCATCAACGTGAACCCGGTATACCTGTTCCAGATTATCAAGAACATCAATCTGGTCTGCGGCACAGACTGTGTGCAGGCTGAGGACTTGTTCGATGCCACCCAGAATCTGGACTGCTTTGTACATACCTCCGGCGCGTTAAAGACCTGCGCCGTGGATCTGTCCAAGATCTGCAATGACCTTAGGCTGCTGTCCAGCGGTCCCAGGGCGGGCCTGGGCGAGATCAACCTGCCGCCCAAGCAGAACGGTTCTTCCATCATGCCCGGCAAGATCAACCCGGTTATACCCGAGGTGGTGTCCCAGGTGGCCTTTAATGTCATCGGGAACGATATCACGGTGACCATGGCCGTGGAGGCGGGCCAGATGGAGCTGAATGCCTTTGAGCCGGTTATTTTCTACAAAATATTTGAATCCATCGATACGCTGGGAGGTGCGGTGTCCACACTGATAGACAACTGTATCGCCGGCATCACAGCCAACCGTGAACACTGCCGCAGGCTGGTGGAGGCCAGTCCGGCCCTGGCCACCGCCCTGTGTCCCAACCTGGGTTATAAACTCTCCGCGGAGATTGCCAAGAAGTCTATGAGCACCGGCATTCCGGTGCGCAAGATCGTGCTGGATGAGGGCCTAATGACCGGGGAACAGCTGGACCGCTGCCTGGATCTGACGGATATGACACAGCCTGGGCATCTGGTGGAGTACACCAAGCTGGTTCACGATTCACCGGTTAATATTGAAAAACGGGATAAAAAGGCTGAGATGGAAACAGAATAAGGCTTAACAAAACCAGACATAACAAAACTAGACATAACAAAACTAGACATAACAAAACCAGGCGAAGGGGGATTCGGCCTGGTTTTGTTATTAAATATGGGGGGATATTTATATATATAAACTATATGGGAGGTCAGATGAAGGTTGGTCCATCTGATTACAAGAGATATTATACCTCGGAAATATTGCAAAATCCATTGTTGAAAGCAAAATAAATATTGCAGATCGCCCACGATGTGATACAATCTAATTATCAGAAAAAACGGAGAGGAGGACTGGATCTATGTACCAGGACGTAAATCTGAAAACAGACTGTGTCATGTATGCCCACACGCGGAGCGATGAGGCGGATGTGGACTATCGGATGCACTGCCACAACAGCTATGAGGTCTACTATATGGTAGCGGGTAATGTGGAGTATCTGATGGAAGGAAAGGTGCTGAGGCCCAGGCCCGGGACCCTGATCATTATCGCGCCCAACTGCTTCCACGGGCTGAAGGTGCTGGACGGGCAGGTGTACCACAGGCTGCGGCTGCATTTTACGGAGGAGGCGCTGGGGGAGGCGGAGCGCAGCTTTCTGCTGGAACCCTTTAAGTCAGGATGGACCCGGTTCGAGGAACAGTTTGGCATCGAGTGGTACTTCCGGGCGGTTGAAGGCTGCAGGGAATACGGGAAGGAACTGCAAGATATTGCAATTCGCGCAAGCATCACATCCCTTTTAGCCAGGATATTTGCAATATCAGCCCAGACGCCCGCCGACGTGGACCACTCCAGGACCCAGATCCAGGAGGTGATCCGTTTTATCAACAGCCACCTGGCTGATCCACTGACCCTGGAAGGGCTGGCCCGGGACTTCTTCGTCAGTAAGAACCATCTGACGGCCCTGTTTAAGAAAGCTACGGGCACCACAGTGGCCAGCTATATTCTGTACAAGCGGATGGCCCTGGCCCGGCGGGAGATGGCGGCGGGCATGCCTGCTGCTCTGGCCGCGTCTAAGGCCGGTTTCGGCGATTACTCCAGCTTCTACCGTGCATATAAGAAGATGTTCGGCTGCTCCCCGTCGGACAAGAAGGCCTTGCAGCTGAAGGATATGGATCAAAGCGGAGCATTTTAATGGAAATTTTTTCTTGACAGTGCCTACCTCTCATGCTATTATCAACTAAACCTATATAAATACTAGGAATACGGAGGGAATATCATGGGAGAGAAGAAGAACAGGAAAGACCGGAATTTTCATTTTGAGACGATTCAGCTTCACGTAGGCCAGGAACAGCCGGACCCGGCCACAGGAGCCAGGGCGGTGCCCATTTACCAGACATCCTCATTTGTGTTCGACAACTGCGACCACGCTGCGGCGCGGTTCAACCTGTCGGATGCGGGGAACATCTACGGACGCCTGACCAACCCTACCCAGGAGGCCTTTGAGCGGCGCATGGCAGCCCTGGAGGGCGGCGCTGCGGCTCTGGCTACTGCTTCAGGGGCAGCGGCCCTGGCCTATACCTTCCAGAATCTGACCCGCAGCGGGGATCATATTGTGGCGGCGAAGAATATTTACGGAGGCACTTATAATTTCCTGGCCCATACATTTGCGGAGTATGGCGTTACCACCACCTTTGTGGACCCGGCTGATCTGGGTGAGGTGGAAGGGGCCATTGGAGAAAATACCAAGGCTGTATTTATCGAGACATTGGGCAACCCCAATTCTGATGTGTCTGATATTGAGGCGATTGCGGATGTGGCCCACAGACATGGGATTCCTCTGGTAATTGACAATACCTTCGCAACTCCGTACCTGGTGAGACCTATTGAATATGGCGCTGATATTGTGGTGCATTCGGCGACCAAGTTTATTGGGGGGCATGGTACTGCCATCGGAGGCGTGATTGTGGACGGCGGGCGGTTTGACTGGGCTTCATCCGGCAAATTCCCGGGGCTGACCGAGCCTAACGCCAGCTATCACGGCATCCGGTTTGCCCAGGATGTGGGGGCTGCGGCCTTTGTCACCAGAATCCGCGCCATTCTTCTGCGGGATATGGGCGCTGCGTTATCTCCTTTCCACGCATTTCTGTTTCTGCAGGGGCTGGAGACTTTGTCACTGCGGGTGGAGCGCCATGTGGAAAATGCGCTGAAAGTGGTGGATTACCTGAAGGGGCATCCCATGGTGGAGGCGGTCCATCATCCGGCGGTCAGCTGTGATCCAAGGCAGCAGGCATTGTATAAGAAGTATTTCCCTAAGGGGGGAGGCTCTATTTTTACGTTTGAGATAAAGGGCGGGCAGCAGGAGGCGAGACGGTTTATCGATAATCTGGAATTGTTTTCGCTGCTGGCGAATGTGGCGGATGTGAAGTCGCTGGTGATTCATCCGGCATCTACCACACATTCCCAGTTGAATGAGGAGGAGCTGTTGGAACAGGGGATACGTCCATCTACTATCCGGTTGTCTGTGGGGACGGAGCATATTGAGGATATTATTGAGGATTTGGAGGAGGGGTTTGGGC
>URUZ01000481.1 GCA_900551225.1 uncultured Clostridium sp. | reverse complement strand
AGCATTGGGGGTTGTGAACCTGCTGCTGGCATTTGTGGTGCCATCCACAACGGCCCGGGCGGCCATGCTGCTGCCCATCTGTATGATGGTGCTAAAGGTCTACCAGGCGGAACCGGGAAAGAGCAATTTCGGCAAACAGCTGATGATTCAGGAGATCCATTTCAACAACATTTCCACCAGCGGGATACTGACGGCCACAGCGCCCCAGATTCTGGCGGTGGGGTACATATTAAGCATGGCCCAGGTGGATGTGACCTGGGGAGACTGGTTCAAAGCCAGCATGCCCATTGCCATTCTCACGCTGGCAGCATCAGTGGTCATCGGCAACCTCCTGTTTAAAAGTGAGGTTACAATGCCTCCGGCGGCCCAGGGGGATGGCAGCGCCTCCTTAAAGCAGCAGCTGAAGGACATGGGGCCAATCACGAAAAATGAGATCAAGGCCCTGGTCATATTCGCCCTGACCATCTTCCTGTGGTCCACGGACGGGCATCATCTGCAGATATTCGGATTCCAGATCAGCCTTGTGATGGTTGCGATCCTGGCCTCAGCCCTGTTCTTCCTGCCTTATGTGGGAATCCTGAACTGGAAGGAGACGAAGATTCCCTGGGATCTGATGGTATTCTCCGCAGGCGCATACGCGGTGGGACTGTCCCTGGACGCTTCAGGAGCGGCTTCATTTCTGCTGAATACAGTATTTGACAAGTTTAATCTGCAATCAGTGGGGACGTTTACCCTCTATATGATTGTGATGTTTGTGGCCAGCTTCAGCCATCTGGTGTTTACCAGCAAGAATGTGCGGGTGGTAATCCTGATTCCGGCCATTATTATTCTGGCCAATAACCTGGGCGTCAATCCCCTGATGTTGGTGCTGCCGGCTTGCTTTACCATCTGCGACAGCATCACCCTGCCACCCCACTGCAAGCCCAACCTGATTTTCTACAGCACCGGGTATTTCTCCGTCAAAGATCAGTTTGTCTACGGTATTCTGGTACTGCTGGCCAAATGGGCCATTCTGGGATTGGCATATTTTACCTGGTTCAAAGTGGTCGGGCTGGTGTGAGAGAGGAGGACATAGATGAAACGAGTAAAAGCAATGGCCCTTTTAGGTGGAATATTCCTTGGGGCCACAGTATCAGCGGGTCAGGCATGGGCAGCCCCGTCTGCGGCGCCCGCCGCCTATTCTGAGCGGCTGGTGCTGGCTGGGGAGAAGGACGGCATTTTGAAGGTGGCCCTGGAAGGTGAGGCAGATGAGGACGGGTATGTGTATGTGATCCGCTCTGTAAAGGCCATGACACCCACCGGTGAAGTGTCCGGGGAGAATATCGGGGAGAAGGGGATGGAAGAGTACAGTCAGGGAAAGCTGGATTTCTACCGCATAAAAGCGGCCGATCCGTCCAGGCCGGTGGTTTTAAACGCAAGTTTTGACTGTCCAGGGTTCTATGATATAAAAAAGAAGGCGCCTGACAACGGAGGCGAGTCCTATCCCGTGGCCTATAAATTCACCAACTATTTCCCGGCTGAGATCGGTAAATATACATTGGACATCTCCGTGCCGGAGAAGAATGAGATCATCAATGTCACAAAGCCCGAGGCCTATGCAGACTTCAATCTCTCCCAGGAGGGGAAAATGCGGTCGGTGGGTGTGTCTAAGAAGCTGGAACCGGCAGGCGCAGTGAATCTGAATTTTACCTACAATGTGCCCGCAGTCTCCCAAATGTCCGGTAAACTGGCAGTCTGGGCAGTCTGCCTGAGCGTGGGCCTTATGGTGCTGGCAGTGCGCCTGAAAGAGGCCGGGAAGGAGAATCAATGAAAGGTATTATGCTGATTGCCGACGGCCTGGGGGACCGCCCTTTGGACCAGCTTGGCGGGAAAACGCCTCTGGAGTACGCGAAAACGCCTGTGCTGGACGGGCTGTGCAGCCGGGGCATGGCAGGCCTGATCCATCCTTACCGCCCCGGCGCCCGCTGCGGGACAGACTGGGGGCATCTGTGTCTGTTTGGCTATGACCCAAAGCCTTATTATACCGGGAGAGGTTCTGTGGAGGCATACAGCGCAGGGCTGGCCCTGGAGCCGGGGGACGTGGCCTTGAGAGGAAATCTGGCATGGGTGGATGACAGCCTGACGGTGCGGGACCGGAGGGCCGGGCGGATATCGGACAAGGCGCAGATCCGGGAGCTGCTGAGCGCCATATCCGGCCTGGAGGCGGACGGCTGCCGCCTGCTTGTCAGGCCCCTAACAGAGCACAGGCTGGCTCTGGTGCTGCGGGGAACGGGACTTGGCGGAGCCGTTCCGGATACTGATCCAGGCACCGCCAGGGAGGGGGAGCCGGTGAGAAGGCCGGGACCCCATAAGGATGCAAAAATGCAGCGCACCGCCGATATCCTGTGGAATATCCTAACCCAGATCCATGAAATATGGAAGGACCATCCTGTCAACCGGCGCAGGGCCGAACAAGGGCTGGCGCCTGCCAACTTTATCTTGACACGGGGCAGCGGGCAGGCCATGGTGCTCCCGCCATTTACAGACACCTATCCGGGGGCCAGGGTTGCGGTGATCGCGGGCGACGTTACCATCACGGGCATTGGACGGATGTGCGGATTTGACGGGTACGCCAGGGAGAGCTTCACCGGCGGATTTCACACAGACTACAGGGGGAAGGCAGAGCTGGCGGCAGCCCTTCTGCCGGATTATGATCTGGTGATTGTCCACGTGAAAGGTACGGACCTGTGCGGCCACGACGGACTTCCCCTTAAAAAAGCGGAGATCATAGAGCAGATAGATTCCATGTTCCGGTATTGGCAGGAACATGTTGGCGACGGCTGCTATTATGCCATGACCGCGGACCACTCCACCCCCTGCTCCACGGGGGAGCATTCGGCGGACCCGGTTCCCGCCTTTTTTGCCGGACCGGATGTGCGGACCGATGGGGTGAACCATTATGGAGAGCGAGCCTGCGCAGGCGGGCTGCTGAACCAATATACAGGCGCCCAGATGATGGCTGTGATCATGGATTATCTGGGATTTAATCAAAAATACGGCGCTTAGCCGGGGCGGACCCGCCCCATGCGCCGGGAAATGAAGGTGATGTGCACATGTCTGAAGACAGCATTTTAATAACATCTCTTGGAGGCAGCGGTGAAAACGGCAGAAACTGTTATCTCATAGAGACAGGAGATGATTCCATACTCCTTGACTGCGGTGTCAAGCGGGAGATACAAGGAGGGAATGTAGGATTCTATCCTGCCCTGACCCGGGAAATGGTGTCCCGCATCAGGGCGGTATTCCTGTCCCACTGCCATGAGGACCATGTGGCGGCCCTGCCGCTGCTGTACCAGCTGGGTTACAGGGGCCTGGTCTACGGCTCCGCGCAAACGCTGGCGGAGGTGCCGGGCTTTATCGGGAAATGGATGGCATACGCTGTGAAAAACGGGGGCACCCTTCCCTATCATGAAGGAAATGTTGACAAGATCCGGTATGCGGAACTTGGCCTGGGAACCAGCCAGATCCGGGAAATTCAGGGAATCCAGGTGGAGACGGGGCGCTCCGGCCATGTTCTGGGGGGAATCTGGTACATTTTCACCATCCGGGGCCGCAGGATACTGTATACAGGAGACATGACCCTGAAGCCCGCCGTACTGGCGGGGGACCTGCCCGGCCCCTGTGACGCAGCCATAATGAATGCGGCCTACGCCGGGAAATCTCTGAATCAGGAAGAGCAATTCGAACGCCTGACCGCCGCCGTAAAGGATACGGTATGTGCCGGCGGTAAAGTGCTGCTGCCTGTACCGCCAAGCGGCCGGGGCATTGACCTCTATCTGCATTTAAAGGCCTGTCTGCCGGATGTCCGGCTCTACACAGAACAGTCCATAGTGGACAGCTGCGCCAGGCTGGCCGGAGAAACGGCGTGGATACAGGGAGAACCGGACACGCAGCCCGGTCCTGGAGTTACAGTGATCAGTACCCGGGAGCAGCGGAAAGCAGCCGTAGAGACGGCAGGACCGGCCGTATATCTGACGCCGGATGGGATGCTGACCACGCCTGACAGCCTGGCCTATCTGGAAGTGTTAAAGGGCAGCCCGGACAACCTGATTATAATCACCGGCCATGCGGCCCGGGGGACGGCCGGGGCGGGCG
>URUZ01000480.1 GCA_900551225.1 uncultured Clostridium sp. | reverse complement strand
CCCTGGCTCTCACGGACGGATGCATCCAGCTCCGCCCGCGTACCTTCCCCCCTAAATCCCCATCTACCCAAACCCAAGAAATCACCCGAATTTTTACACAGCCCCTTTTTCATTTACAGCATCTCCGCCACATGCCTGATGATATCCTCAAACTGCCCTTGGCCAATCTCCATAGAGCATGCAAACATCAGATTCATAGGGTAGTTGAAATTCTCCACATTGGCCCCCGTCATGTCCCTGAACTCCATCTCCTCGCCCAGATGGGGAATCCGCTGGATTAGTGGCCGGCTGTCCTTCACATATCCGAACAGCTTTTTCCCCAGCTGGAAACCCATTCCGCATTCAAACGCCACATCATTGCTGCATTCATAACCTCTGAAATCATTTAAATCCGCAACCACTGCATCACAGTCCCGCACATGCTGCTGGTAATTGTCAAACAGGTTGGCTGCCTTCACATACGGATTATCCCACTCCACTTTTTCCACGCCTTCGGCCCAGTCTGCAGGCGTCACCGCATCCAGTCCGTATCTGGCGCACACTGCCTTCATGGCGCTGTACTGCTCCCCGCTGTCCGGATCATAGCGCTGCGGCCCCGCCAGGTAAACCAGGGGCCGTTCCCTCTTTCCCCCGGCCCTTACAGGCATTTCCCCTGTAACAAGGCCTCTCCTCCCCTTCTGCTTCCAACCTTCCTCCACATCCAGCATCATCAGCTTCAGGCAATCGTCAAAGTCCCCTTCCACGATTTTCGTGGAGCCGACCACGCAGGGAGAAAAGGGCAGATCCTTATAGGGAGCGGGCCGTCCGGCCTCATCATATACCACGCCGTCCCTCAATGTGTACTTCTGATCCTTCCACGCCAGCGTCCTCTTATCTCTGGTGTAACCATAGCAGCCGATTCCTCTGGCATACGCCATGCCGATTTCATAGATTGTACCGCTGTCCGCTTCGGACCCCCGGTACGCTTCCAGATCCGCGATAATGGCAGTGGATGCATTCATATCCTTTTCCAGATCCTCGAAAATGCTGTCTGCCCGCTTCCTGAGATCTTCATTATCCAGATCCAGCGGGTTGGAGTTGGGAAGGGTGACATGAAACCCCAGGCTCTCCGCCCTGCGTTTCATGTAATCCAGCGCATCATACCCGCCGGCATAGAAGCATTCCGGACCTGCTATGTAAATCTTTTCCTTGGAAAACATGTTATTCCCGTCCATATCTGATCTCTCCTCCTACGCCAGCACCAGATCCATCAGCAGCTGCAGGAACCTGTGATAATCCGCTGTCTTTCCAATCTCAATCAAAGGCAGCTCCTCCCACACATGGTGATGCCTGCTGTCCAGAACAGTCATCCCCAGAGTAAGCCGGCCCCGGGTTTCAATCCCCACCCGGCCCTTGATGGTTTCCACCAGGGTGGGGTCTATGGCATATCCTACCGCCATGCAGTCGATCACCGTGCAGTACGCCTCAAACCCCCGTTTATTCACAAAACGGATGGCGTTCAGCAGAAATGCGGCCTCTTTATTATTACTCTTCTCAAGCTTTTCCAGGTCCTCCCCTGTCAGGTTCACGTCAAAATGAGTTGCCACGTCAAGGCCCAGCGCCACAAGCCTGATGCCTGAGCCATAGACAAGCTCAGCCGCTTCTGGGTCCACATACACATTCCATTCGCTCTGGGGCGTATCGCCGGTGGCGTTGGCATATGCATACTGGTTGAGGCCGAAAGCCCCTGAGATCGCGTAAACAGCGGGAATCATATCAATGATCTCCGGAGCCTTGCGGATGGCCATGGCAATATTGGTCATGGGACCGGTGGACAGGATGTACACCTCACCCGGATTGTCCTTTACCGTGTCGATGATCAGATCAACCCCATGTTTTTCACTGAGAGGTGTCACCGGGTCCGGCAGGAAATTCTCCGCCTGTCCGTCCGCGCCGTGGGTAAATGGATCTCTAGGCGGAGATTTAACCATGGGGCAGGCCATGCCTCTGCCCACGGGGATGTCTGTCCGCCCCAGCAGCTCCAGCACCTTCAGCGCGTTGCGGGCAGTGACATCCACGGGATAGTTGCCATTTACGGTGGTGACTGCCATCACCTCCAGGGCTTTTGATTTACAGGCCATCACAATGGCCATGGAATCATCCATTCCAGGGTCACAGTCAAGGATTATTTTCTTCACCATCAGCTCAGCTCCCTTCCGTCATACAGTTCCAACCGTCCACTGCCCCGCCAGCTCTATGAGCTGGGGCACATAGACCGAGAGGTCAATCTGGTTGACCTGATCAATGGTATCTGCCCATGCCTGGGGCACTGTCTCCATACCGGAATACGCCCCCGCCATGGCGCCCGCCATCGCCGCGTTGGTGTCGCAGTCCCCGCCAAAATTGACGCAGTATTCATTTACCCGCTTCACATCACCCTCGCCCAATACAAACAGGGCCAAAGCCACAGGGATGGAATCCGCCGCCAGATCCATGCCTGCATAGATATCGTACAGATCCTTCAGCGCCTGCTCAGGCGAGTCGGCCGCCCTGACAATGGAACAGGCGTGTTCGATGCGTCTTGCCACAGAGGGCGCGCAGATTTTATTGCCGTAATTCATTCCCATTTCAGCCGCCTTCACGGCTTCACGCACAATCTCATCCAGGTCCTGCTCCCCCATGAGACACACTGCCACGCCCCTTGCCACTGCTGCGGCCGAGGACACGCACACATCTGTGTTGTGGGTAGGCATACTGGTCAGATAGACATCCCTGACCAGTTCTTCACAGCTGGACCTGCGGATTCCGTGAATGATCCCCACGGGACTGATCCTCATGGCAGATCCATTGGTGCTGCCGTGGATTCCTGATATTTCGATGTCAGCCCCTGCCCGGATGGCCTTCAGCGCCCGCTCCGTGCTTGGTCCCAGGGGGCTTGCATACTTGTCCTTCACCCGGTCCGCCCATTTGATAATCTCCTCCACCACATCATGGGGTGCTACTTTTTTATGCCTGATAAAGGAGTGCATGAGGGCCAGCGCCTGTTCCGTATCATCCGTATACTCCCCTGCCTTCAGGCCATCGTGGAATATATGTCCCTTTGCCGGCGGATAGAACGTATCGATCCATCCCCAGGTATCCTTCACCTGCTGCTGCGGGTATGTAGAGGACGGTACGCCCAGCGCATCTCCTGTTGCCATTCCATAAAGCGAGCCCTTTACTCTGCTTTCCAGCGATATATTCATTTTCCCTCTCATTCTGCCGCTTTCACGGCCATCTCATTGACTTTTATATGGTTTTAACTTATAATTTCCAGTAAATAAAGTTTTAGAAAAGCGTGGTGAACCTATGCATTCAATTGATAAATCCTCTCCAATTCCTGCCTACTATCAGGTCTACAATGACCTGAAAAAACGCATCTCCATCCATGAATGGACCCCCGGGCAGTCGATCCCCTCAGAAGTAACGCTGGGCAATGAATATCAGGTAAGCCGTATCACAATCCGGCAGGCGTTAAAAGAGCTGGAGCGGGACGGTTTTATCAAGCGCCAGCAGGGCAAGCCCGCCATTGTAAATGAAATGAATGCGCCCTTTGTCCACAACCTGAGCTATAATCTGGTGTCGGGTGAACGCTTTAATGCCGGCGGGCTGCATTCTTACAACATTACGGCCGCAAAAGTAGCGCAGTATATCATTGAGGAAGCTTCTTCTGAGATCTGTTCGCCGCTTCAGATTCCGGTGGGTTCTCCCGTATTTTACTTTTCCAGAATCTACTATTCACAGAACAGGCCCATCGCTCTGGGGAAATCCTGGATTCCCGCCAGTTTTGTACCTGGCATCCAGGATATGGAAATTCCCAACAATAAGCTCAGCTCCCTCCTGCTCTCCCATTATAATCTGGTGGCCCACGAGGTGGACGACACCATTGAGGTAACCCGGCCCACCCTGGAGGAAACCCACCTGCTGGACATCTCCCCGGACTCTCCGCTGATGCTGGTGAAGGGCCTCTCCGTATTGGAGGACCAGACGCCTCTGGAGCTGTCCAGCACCTTCTGGATAGGCAACGCCGTGCGTTTTAAGATCAACCTGAAGAATATCAACGGCAGTTTCCAGATTGAAAACAAGCTCTATTGACTTGACACGCTCTAGAGCGTGTTTGATAATTCATTTCCGCCATCTGCACGCCCCACTTTGCGGCAT
>URUZ01000479.1 GCA_900551225.1 uncultured Clostridium sp. | reverse complement strand
TAGTGGGTGAGAGCCATGGGAAGCGGGCGGAACGGATGCATCTAAGCACTCCGCCCGCGTACCCTTCCGCGCCTAAATCCCCATCTACCCAAAGTTCAGAGAGAACCAGCAACCTGATAATACCCCAAATTTATCTCACGCCTGCTCCAAGCATCCCCTTCCCGCGGATCATCAGATACCCCAGCCCCACCGCGTCCGCCAGAAACCACCCAATGGGCACTGACCACCAGATGCCGGCCACACCAAAGGCCGGCATCGCGGAAAGGATATACGCCAGAGCCACCCTGGCTCCCAGTGAAATAATGGTGAGGATCACAGACATCCCAGGCTTCCCCATGGCCCGGTAAAATCCGTACAGCAGAAACAAACAGCCAATCCCGCAGTAAAAAGCGCCCTCAATATGAAGATAACGGATTCCCTCCGCTATAATTGCAGTCTCCCCCTGATTGACAAACAGCAGCATCAGCGGCTGCGCAAACATCCATATGGCGGCTGAAATCACTAGGCAGAATATCAGCGCCGCCAGCACCGCCCCCTTAAACCCGGCGCGTATGCGGTCCTTTTTGCCGGCACCGTAGTTCTGGGCAATGAAGGATGAAAAGGCATTTCCAAAGTCCTGCACCGGCATGTATGCAAAGGCATCGATTTTCACAGCTACCGCAAATGCCGCCATCACAGTGGTTCCGAAGCTGTTGACCAGGCCCTGGACCATGAGAATGCCAAGGTTCATAACCGACTGCTGGATACAGGTCAGCCCTGAGAAGCCGGCTATCTCTTTTAAACAGAACAGACGTATCCGGCAGTGCTTCTTATGAACCCGCAGCCAGGGACATGCGGCCCATACGTATACTGCTATACCAATTCCGAAGACATACTGGGAGATCACCGTGGCCTCCGCCGCTCCGGCCACACCTCTGTCCAGCCCCAGCACAAACCACAGGTCCAGCACAATGTTCAATAGGGCCGAAACTGCCAAGAACAGCAGCGGGGTCACGGAATTGCCCACCGCGCGCAGCAGGCAGGCGAAATAATTGTAGAGAAACACTGCCGTGATACCGCAAAATATAATAATCAGGTAATCATACATCATGCCCTGAATCTCCTCAGGCACCCTCAAAAAACGAAGAATCCAGTTGATACTCAGAAATGTTACCAGATTCAGCACCAGGCAGAAAAAAGAAATGAGTACAAAAGAGGTAAAGATACTCTCCCTCAGACCGTCATAGTCCTTTTGGCCGAACCGGATGGAAAAGACCGCACTGCTGCCCATGCACAGCCCCAGCAGAATGGACGTCAGAAAGGTCATGAGGGAAAATGCGGCCCCCACCGCAGCCAGCGCATTTGATCCAAGAAAACGGCCTACGATCAGTGTGTCCGCCACGTTATAGCACTGCTGTAAAAGATTCCCCAGAATCATTGGTATGGCAAAAAGCAGCATGGTTTTCATGACCGGACCCTGTGTTAAATCACCCTTCATTATTCCACGAACCTTTCTATATGTAATTTAGAAATTACGTTTCGTAATAATTATATCTATCATAGTGCCAATTGTCAATTAACAGATTGCATTTTATGTTAAATGCTTTTATACTATTAAAAAGGGGAAAAAGGAGGCTGTCATGTTTCTTGAAGGGTTAGACGAGCTGGATCAGAAGATTGTCCGGCTGTTGATACAGAATGCGCGCATGTCCTATTCGGAGATCGGCAAATTGGTGGGAATATCCAGGGTGGCTGTCAAAATGCGGGTCCAGGCGCTGGAGAATCACGGAATCATTGAGGAGTACACTGCAATCATCAATCCGCAGAAAATCAGCGGGGCCGTGTCCTGCTATTTTGAGATAGAGACAAAACCTGAGACATTTGCCCTGGTGACGGAGCAGCTGCGACAGAGCGAAACCATCACCCAGATCTACCGGGTGACCGGCAGGAACAAGCTGCATGTCCACGCTGTGGCCGCCTCCGGCGAGGAGCTGGAACGGCTGATCGAAGATGTCATTGATCCGCTTCCCGGCGTGATTAACTGCAATTGCAATATGATCCTGTCCAGGATTAAGGACATCAAGGGACTGCGCCTGTAAGACTGCGCAGCCTCATCGTCAGCTTACATCAGTCGATATTAAAAAATGCCCTGGTATTGTCAATGGCTGCCTGCCTCACCAGCTCAGTGTCCACGCCCTTTATCAGGGCGATTTTTTCTGTTACGTACTTTATGTTCTCCGGGATATTCCGTTTTGGCAGGCCTTTGATGTGCAGCGGAGTCAGGTAGGGGGCGTCTGTCTCCACCATCAGCCGGTCAAGCGGAATGAGCTTAACTGCCTCCACCAAATCTCTGTTTCTCCTGTCATCGCAGATCCAGCCGGTTATTCCGATGGAACACCCCAGTTGAAGATAGCGGTATGCCGCGGCTCTGGTTCCGGTAAAGCAGTGGACGACACTGCGTCTGCACAGGTTCCGGTGCCCCTTCAGCATTTTTATAAAGTCATCCTCAGCCGCCCGCTCATGCAGAAACAGGGGCAGCGAGGTGGACTCCGCCATGTCCAATGTATCGGAAAAGCATTTTTTCTGGTTATCCCTGGTGGAGAACATGCGGTCATAATCCAGACCAGCCTCCCCCAGCGCAATGATGCATTGGTTCCTGCTGATCAGATCCATCAGCTGCTCCCGGTACTCCGGGTTCCACTGGTCGGCGTTATGGGGATGGATTCCGCAGGTGCACCAGGTGCTCTCAGGCCGCTTTGCAGAAATGTAGCTGGCCGCCGCCCTGTTGGACCGGATATCCGTGCCTGTGATGATAAGTCCCACGCCATCGGCAAGGGCATTCCCGACCACCTGGTCCCGGTCCTGGTCGAACTGTTTCCCCATCAGATTAACGCCGATATCAATATGTTTTATCTCCATGTCATTACTCCTCCATTATTACTGCCGGCCCTCCGCCAGGTATTCCACAGGCACATGCTTTGTAAGCCAGACGCCGTTGGCGGACAAGTAGAATATGTACCCGGCAGCCTGCATTTCACCGGCTTTCACTGTGAGGACAGCCGGCTTTCCATGGCGGCCGCCCACCTTGACGGCAGTCTCCACGTCCCTGGATAGATGTACGTACAGCCGGCTCATGGGCTTTAAGCCTTCTTTCAAAATCACCGGCAGAAAACGGTCCGCCGTCCCATGGTACAGCAGGTCAGGAGGCTGCACCTCGGCCAGCTCCACGTCCACGGCAATGCTGTGCCCCTGATTGGCCCGGATCAGTGTCTTGTCCTGATTGAAGCTGTATCTGCCCTTCTGATCCGTTCGGACTATTTCCTCCAGAATATCCATGTTAATACTGCGGCCTGCCGCATTGATTCCTGCCAGCAGTTCAGTCACATCCGCCCAGCCGTGTTCGTCCAGGGTGATGCCTGCCGCGGCCGGGTTATGGCGGAGGATCAAACTGATGAATACGCTGAGGCTGTTGGCATTAGATTTTTTCATAGGATTCTATCTCTTTCTGTATATTTTCTGCTAATTTCTATTATTCTACCATATCTCTGCTGTTTTGGATATGATTTATGCTTATGAATCGCCGAACCCTCACCAAGCCCCCCACATATACTATCCCGAGGTGATTAAATGCAATCCTGTGAATTTGCAATGTCCATATCTGCGCTGGCCTGCGGCATTGCCAAAGACAAATCCCCCGATGAGATCGCGCTGATCAGTTCCATATTCATGCAGCTTGGGGACACTCTTGGCACCATCTCCGCCCACCAGGCCCTATGCGCTCCAAAAGAAAAGGAAGACAGCGCCGATTAGGCCCGCTTCCTCGAAATGAGCTGATGCTTTCCGGCCCCTCTTCAGAAGCAGAATACCTCATCTGCTTTTGAAACCCGGGGGCACTGCACTGCCGCTTTCCGGCAGGTGAGTGAAGTGTAACAGCCCATGAAATTTAGCTATATACGGATAATCTGCACTGTCCTATGTTATAATTGTATTACCCCCTCCCTTGTGTGTTCGCGTTCTAATTTTACCAGCAGCCGCTGGTATCCCTGGGGGTCATTCTGGGAGACGCCCTGCATTTCTATCTCCTTCTCCGTATTCTCGAATTCCTCCAATAGCTGTTCATCTGACATCTGATACATTGTTTGCAACAAATGGGTTAACTTATCCTTATCCATGTAATCACCTTGTCCTGCATTTTCTCTAAATTTTATTGTCAGTATC
>URUZ01000478.1 GCA_900551225.1 uncultured Clostridium sp. | reverse complement strand
ACATATAATAGTCAATTATAGCAAAGAAGCATTTAAAAGTAAATTCAATTTAAGTGCCGCGGGCTGTTTTATCACAACCCGCGGCACTTAATTACCTATATTTCCGGGACTGCATCCATCCCGACAGGACAGATATAGCTTCCCCCTGTGTTTTTCCGGTACTCTTCCTGGGCCTGCCTGAGAATCTCAGGCTGCTCCATGAGATTGATTGCCGACAGCGCCAGGACCTTCCCTGCCGTCACGAGTGCCTTGTGCATCGCGCTGCTCTTCCCCTGGGCCGTCACCTGCCATGAATGGGCCGGCGTGCCGTTGGCAAGACCGCATAGGTTCAGCTGGCCGGTGGGCGTACAATAGGACACATCCCCCACATCCGTGGACCCGAATCCGCAGCTGTCCGATTTCCTGAATGGGGCAGCCTCCCCAATCAAGGCAGTCTGCCGGAAACGTTCCGGGTCATCATAGGATTCCCCCGCGCGTTTCAGGGCCGCGCTGATATCATCCTGGGTCAGGGTTGCAAAGAAGCTCTGAGCCAGCCGCTCATCTTCCTCATCAAACCCAGGCGCCCCGATCTCAAAGAGCGCTTCTGTCATCACACGGCTCACCGCCTCATTGGGGACAAAATCACACATCCCGGCCGGAAATTCCATCCTGACCTCTGTCTCCGTCATCAGGGCGGCTCCCTCAGCAATCTTGCGGATGCGCCCGGCGATCTCCAGCACCTGCCTGATCTTCGGCGCCCTGATAAAATACTTCAGGCTGGCATGGTCCTGAACAACATTAGGCGCCTTTCCGCCGGCATTCTGGTAGGCATAGTGCACCCTGGCTTCCGGTATAATGTGTTCACGCAGATAGTTAACGCCCACATTCATCAGCTCGCATGCATCCAGCGCGCTGCGTCCAAGATGGGGGGCGCCCGCCGCATGTGCGGACTTCCCGGTAAAATAGAAGTAAGCACAGAGATTGGCCAGTGAGCTGGAGCCCTGGACCCGGTTTATACCGGCCGGGTGCCATGTGATGGCTGCATCCACATCGGAGAAGAATCCGTCTCTGGCCAGAAACATTTTCCCCCAGCCGGCTTCCTCCGCCGGACATCCGTAATATCGGACCGTTCCGCTTATTTTATGGGTGCTCATATAGTCTTTTACCGCCACTGCCGCGGCCAGAGATCCGGCTCCCAGCGCATTGTGCCCGCAGCCATGGCCCGGCGCGCCGGCTGCCTGCTCCTCTTTACTGTCTTTAAATGCGGTCTGGCTGAGGCCCGGAAGCGCGTCGAATTCCCCCAGTATACCGATAACCGGTGTCCCCGAACCAAAGCTGCCTATAAATGCCGTGGGCATGCCGTCTACCCCCAGCTCCACTTCAAAGCCCTGGTCCTTTAAGATATTCGACAGCAGCTCCGACGCTGTATTTTCATGAAAATACAGCTCTGGATTATCCCAGATTTTATCACTGGCCTCAATGAAAATATCTTTTTTGGCCTCTACCAACGCAGAAATCTGTTCACTCTTTTTCATGATCCTTCTCCAATATTATACCGTCAGGAAGTCCAGCCTGGACTCCTGAATTAACGCTTCTGTTTTACTGTCCCCAAACTTCCCGCGGTATTCAGCCAGCGCAGCCTCCACGATCTTCCTTCCATTTAAAAGCCCCAGATCTATGTAATACTGCCTGGACATGGCAGATAAGATATGGCCCGTATGATATAAGAAGTCCTTCAGCACACGGTCCGCCAGCGCCGCCTTTTTCTCGCGGTTCACGGCCAGGGCAGCCTTGTCCTCGAATTTCGCCCCAACCCAATGGAATGCACAGCATGGTCCTCCGTGGGATAAAATGCTGTCGATTTCCAGCTCATTTTCCGGGTTAAAACCCTTCACCAGGTTTTTGTCAATCCAGGTACAGTAGACCTTGCCGTATTCCATGAGATCATGTTTTTTCCAGGCATCGCACCAGCCGCACACCAGGCTGTTGGTCCTGTATTCCGGAGTGATCGACTGGATCTCCGCCTTCCCTGTTTTCTTATAATCCACCCATTCCCCGTAGACTATGTAGTTGTTGGGCGTCAGCTCCTCACCGTCGGCCGCGGCGCGCATAGCCATTCTCAGGCCCCGCTCCTTGGCATAGAGAATTGTGCCCCGCACGGAGGCTTCCATCCACTGTTCCTTGCACACTGCCTCAGCCTGCTTCAGCAAAAGCCCGTACAATACTGCGTGGTCCTCAATATAGAATTCTGCTGCAATCTCCTGTCTGTTCACGTTTTCTTCCTCCTGTATTTCAATTATTTTTTACTCTCCGGGTGTTCCTTTAAAAACATGGCTTTTGATATGAACATGCAGGTAAATACGCAGATCATCAGCGGCGCATACCCTCCCCCCAGGGGCAGGAACCCAAAAAAGCCCATCTTTTTCATAAAAAATGTGATAAATGCCAGCGGCACGCCTATGGCGGCTACCTTGGGATTCAGCACCACGCGCTGCATAGCCAGAGCGCCGAACAGCGAAGGCAGCAGGTATTTAAGGGATGTTACAACCGGGTCCGGCAGCACCTGAAGCAGGTAATTGCCCGCCACCGCAACAACTGTCATGACCGTCAGGCTGATCAGCGTGGAGGTGGCAATTCCAATGGCGGAAATCACGGTTCCCTCCGGCGTTCCGGCCTCCACCTCCGCTGCGTCCATGGCCTGCAGAGCGGAGGGGCCACGGATCTCCTTGCTGTTGCCCGACACATAGGTCATGTACATTCCCGGCGTTCCCAGTATGGGGAACAGCGTGATGGGGTCCACAAAATACCAGGCGCTGTAAGCGGAAACGATTCCCACGATGCCGGTGATCACCACCCCGATATCAGGGCGCGCGCCAAAGAAAACGGCCAGGGCAAGTGCCGGCAGATACACCACCAGCATAGCGATAATACAGGAAAACCTGCCCCATTTAACTGCAAAAGGCATATAGCTTTTCTCAAAAATCTGTTCTTTTGTTCTGCTGCTGCACATTGAATACTCCTCCATTTCTCTTAAGCCATCACCATTGAACCGATGGTTGCGCTGACCATGCCGCACAACATGCACAATGATGTTCCCCAGTCTTTGATCCACTGTTTCTTTGCCTTCTTATTATAGTAGGTCAGAATCATCATAAGACCGCCGGATACAATGATTGCCCAGATGTTTGGCCCAATGGGGAATACACGGTCAACTGTCAGGGATGAATAACATCCGATGATCGCTCCGGCTCCCAGTGCGGGGATCAGGGCTTTGTTGCCGCCTGCCATGACCATATTCACTTTTTCCATCTTGTCTGCAAAAAGCAGGGTGAATATAATCCAGGCCAGACAGCCGCTGGTCATAACAATCGCTGCCGCACAGAGGAAGTTGGCATCCATCTGCGGACCGCCCATCTCGATGCCCATGGCATCTGCTGTCATCTGCGCCCCTGTCAGCTCATACGAAACGGAACCGATAAAGTCTACGCGCAGCCACGCCAGAGGCGCTCCTACATTCAGCATCAGGGACAGCATTGTCGTTATCATTACAAAGCAGGGGCCAATGGAGGCAATGCTTGCGCTCTTGGTGGCATGCTTAATCTGTGTCTGGGTAATCCCCATTTCTAATCCATCTTTTTTGCTGCGTCTGTAGAATACAACCGCCTGAATGATCACCCAGATCAATGGTATTCCGCACGCGGCCCACATGATTGGGCTGTTTGCAATTTTCATGTACTCTTCACTCATTTTCTCTTAATTCCTCTCTTTCGTCAATTAAAAGCTGCTTATTCCCTATCGCAGGTGTAAATGCTGCTGTTCCCCCTCCCTTCAGGTATTTCCCATCTATCGATCTGGAATAAGTTTTATATATACGGCTAACGCCGCAGCTGACAGTAAGAAAATATCCCGCTGCAGTTGGTTATAGCTCCCATGGTAAATGCCATACTTGTAATGCATACAATCACTATTTTTAGCTGTAATGGGGACATGGAACTATTTACTGTTTGGGTTTGTGTATTTTTCATAATTTTCAGCTCATATTTTGATATTGTTTTTTATTTCAGTAATCATATCAGTACAATATCACTGATATGGTCAATTGTCAATGCATTTTTATACTTTTTTTAACAACTTTATAACATGTTAAGAGGATGACATTAAAAATTAGGTTCAAAAAAAAGAATTTTAGTGTTATACTTAAATTCACTTAAATTCATAC
>URUZ01000477.1 GCA_900551225.1 uncultured Clostridium sp. | reverse complement strand
CCATGGAACAGATCTACCAGCAGCACGCGCGGACAGTATATGGATTTCTCTTGACCAAGACACAGAATCCCGATTTGGCGGAGGAGCTGACCCAGGAGACATTTTACCAGGCAGTGAAGAACATCCATGGGTTTAAGGGAAGCAGCAGCGTCTCCACCTGGCTCTGCGGCATTGCCAAGAATCTGCTGTACGATCATCTGCGCCGTCAGAAAAAGCGGGCGGGGTTGGAAGCAGCCGGGGAGCAGACGGAGGAAGCGGCCGTGGATTCCGCGGAGGAGCAGGCATTTATCACCTGGGACAATCTGCATGTGTTAAAACTGCTCCACAATCTGGAGGACCCCATGCGGGAGGTCATGTACCTTCGGCTGATCGGCAACCTGACCTTCGGTCAGATCGGCGAGATCATGGGAAATAGTGAGAATTGGGCAAGAGTAACCTATTACCGGGGAAAAGGGAAAATAGTAAAGGAGGCAAAACTGTGAAAGAACACAATATTCCTTGTGAAGTAATCCAGGACCTGCTGCCCCTGTATGTGGACGGACTCACGTCCGGGGCAACAGACCAGAGCATAGAAGAACATCTTAAGACCTGCGGGGAATGCAGCCGCCTGTATCAGCGGATGAAGGAGGACATTTCCGGTGAAACGGCCGGGCAGCAGCAGGAGAGCCGGCGCGAAATCGATTATCTGAAGGCCGTGAGAAGGAGGGGATGGAGGAAAATGATTCTGGCCGGGGCAGCAGTTCTGGTCCTTGTGCTGGCCGCTGCGTCCGTAAAATTATTCGTAATCGGCCAGCCACGGGACACGTACCAGGTGACCTACAGCAATGTAAATGGGGACCGGCTGTCGGTTGGAGGCGTGTTCTATGATTCCGCCGCCGTGTACAGCAGGTACCGTTTAAAGCCCGGAAAGGATGGAACCACTGATCTGGTGGTCTACGCCTGCCTGCCGTCAGCCTGGAACCGAAATGGTGTATTTAACCTGGATATCGACCTTAAGGATGTAGAGGAAGCGGTGAATATCAACGGAGTGACGGTAAAAAAGGACGGCACCATCATTTCCAAAATGGCCAACGAGCTGTACAATGCCAAAAACCCATATATTGGAAATGCATCGGCCAATGGAAAACTGACCCAGACCCTGAGAATCGCCTGGAAGCTGGGGAATTTTAAGAATGAGCTGCAGACTGACAGCGAGCCATATGGATGGACGCTGAACTTCGAGGACAGCGTGCCCAACTCCGCCGTATTTGAAGAACGGATCAGGGACTATGCCAGCGTGCTTATGGCCCTGACCGGCAATCTGGGAGAGGTCAGCTGGACCTACACAGTGGAGCTGAAGAGCGGACCGGCCCAGCGAAGGGGCAGCATCACAGAGGCAGAGTGCAGCGGGCGGGCAGGCGGGCCCATCAAGGGATTCGCGGAAAGCCCGGAGAAGGTGCAGGAGCTGCTGGACCGTCTGGGTGTGGAGGAATGAATGATCAAACACAATCCAGGCATAATTATTGAGAAATTTCTGCATACTGAAAGAAAAACCAACGGGAAAACGGAGGAAAAAGTATGCAGAAATTCCAGGAAGTCTACTATGAACCGGAGAGCCTTAACTATGAGCTGGGCAGACAGTTAAAAGCCCAGTTTGGGGATCTGCCCTGGATTCCCATAGACAGCCACAACAAGATTCCGCAGATGCAGGAGAAGTCCAATGCCGAGTTTGGCCACATGAAACGGAATCTCATCATCGGAATCCGCAAGACCCACAAATACACGGAGAACCAGAAGGTTTCGGACTACCTGGTACCCTACACCTCCTCCGGCTGCACGGCCATGTGCCTCTACTGCTATCTGGTGTGTAATTACAACAAATGCGCCTACTTAAGGCTGTTTGTCAACCGGGAACAGATGCTGGACCGCCTGGTGAAAACTTCCCTGAAGGCAGAGGAACCCCAGACCTTTGAGATCGGCAGCAACAGCGATCTGGTGCTGGAGAACACCATCACCGGCAACCTGGAGTGGACGATTCCGGAATTTGCGCGCAGGGGCAAGGGGCAGCTTACATTTCCTTCCAAATTCGACATGGTGGAGCCGCTGCTGGACCTGGATCACAGGGGCAAGGTGATCTTCCGCATGAGCGTGAATCCTCAGTCCGTGATCAGCCGCGTGGAGCTGGGCACCTCCTCCTTAAGCAGGCGCATCGACGCGGTAAACAGGATGTGTGACGCGGGGTACCCCTGCGGGCTTCTGATTGCGCCGGTGATTCTGACGGAAGGGTGGAAAGGGGAGTATACGAAACTTCTGGAAACCCTGAACGACTCCCTCTCACCCAAGATGAAGCGGGAAATGTTCCTGGAGATCATTCTCATGACCTACAGCTATATTCACCGGGCCATCAACGGGGAGGCATTTCCCAATGCGCCGGAGCTGTATGACAAGGAGCTGATGACCGGGCGGGGCAGGGGAAGGTACTGCTACAGGCCGGAGGCCAGGGCTGAGGCGGAGCAGTTTCTCAGGGCGGAGATTGGGCGGATATTGGGGGACGTGAAGATCCTTTATATTTCGTAAGATGTTAAAATGGGGGACGTCATAGTGAATATAGCTATAGCCGAATATATAGATTTGAATAATCTCACGGCAAAATACGGCCTGGAACAGTGGACGCTTGTGAATTTGTCGGTAGGCTGGGATGACGGCGTGTATCTGCTCTATTCCGCCCATGTGCCGGAGCGGATTCAGGGGATGTTTGTGGATACTGTGGCCAATACGGAGTACAGAGCGCTCTGCCTGTGGGTGGACTGGCAGGACGGCAGCCTGCTGGGGGAGGAACTGCTGGAACTGGGCAGGCAGAAGATGAATTTCCATTTTATACAGCCCATTGGGGACCGCATCCTTTTGCTGGGCGCCCGGGCCAGGCTGTATAACAATGGCAGCCCGGACCAGAATGCCGTGTTTATGAACCGGGAAGGAAAGGTGGAGTTTCGTACCTGCTTCGGAGATGGAATCCAGGACTGTCTGGTTATGCAGGATGGCAGGATTGTTACCAGCTATTTTGATGAGGGAATTCTGGGGAATTTCGGATGGCATCAGCCGCTGGGGGCCAGCGGCCTTGTGGTCTGGGATGACCAGGGCAGCGTGCTGTGGAAAAATACGAATCACGCGATGATTGACTGCTATGCCATGAACATTGACGAGCAGGACCATCTGTGGTTCTACTATTATAATGAGTTCAATCTGGTGAAAACCGATTTTAAATCCGAGTGGGTTTACCGGCCTGACATATCCGGCAGCAGTTCCCTTTTGATCATGAAGAGCCACACAGGCGTCATCATGGACAGCGGCTACGGAAACCACCGGAAACTGAAGATGCTCAGGCTTCTGGGGAACCGGCTGGGCAGGGCCGTGGATGTGGATATTACGTACAACGGCGGCAGAATCCCTCTGGATATGTATTGCTTCAGAAGCTCCAAGGCAGTTGTGGCTGATGGGAGGGGACGGATATTTTGTGTGGATGTTATATAAGGAGCGACATATATGGAATGTAATTTTCTGATGGAACGTCTGCTTGTGGGGTTACATATGAACGAGATTGAGCCGACAGGCAAGCCTCAGGTGTGGATGGCCCGCAATCTGGATGGAGATCCCTTCTGGGGCGCTGGGGATTTCTGTGGACTGGATACAAGCCGGGTGATCAGGTACGGCAGGGAGTTAACGGATCTGGAGTGGGATGGAAACGAGCTGTTTGCCTGCGGGGAACAGGCGCCGGAGCAGGCTGCAGCCATATACTGTTCTCTGAAAATGCAGCTGCAGCAGAATTACCCCGACACGGAATTTGACCTGATGATGTCCGTTGGATCGGACCGGCAGAGTGCGGTGGTCCGGTTCTGGGCGGTCCGGGACGGGTATCATTATATAGATGGAAGCCGTGAGAACCTGGAGCGCTTTAAGGACGAGGCAGTTCTCTTCGAGACGGTGAACCGGGTACAGATACAGCAGGAGGCGGACCGGTTTATAGCATCGTTTTCCAATTGCAGTGTGGAGGTATGCCGCAGGCCTGACCAGATCGCGGTGATTTTGAAAAACCCCAAGGCAGGGGAGGATCTCACTGTCTATTTCGAGGATGAGATGACCATGGTGTTCAGCCGTTATCACGCCCACTATCCATATGGGGAGGAGCGCGAGCTGCGGGAAGATATAGATGGAATCCTGTCAGGGGATTACGCCGCCTCC
>URUZ01000476.1 GCA_900551225.1 uncultured Clostridium sp. | reverse complement strand
TATTTTTATGAGAATATAGACAAGAAGTGGGGATTTTATTCCAAAAATCACACAAAGGAGTGGATCAGGTGGAAGAAGCATTCAAAATACTATACCGGGCGGGCACTGGGGAGATCACGGAGAAGAAGTCCAGGTTTATCGCTGAGATCCGGCCTGCGGACACGGAGGAGGAGGCGCTGGCCTTTATAGACGAGATGCGCAAAACATATTGGGATGCCAGACACCACTGTTTTGCCTACCGCATAGGCCGGCAGTGCCAGATCGTGCGGGCCAGTGACGACGGGGAACCGGCCCAGACCGCAGGCAAGCCCATGCTGGACGTGCTGGCGGGCCAGGAGCTTCACAATGTCTGCGCAGTGGTAACCCGGTATTTCGGAGGAACCCTTCTGGGGACGGGAGGCTTGGTGCGGGCGTACTCCCAGGCTGTCCAGGAGGCGTTAAAGGATTGTGTGATCCTGGAGAAACGTCCGGGCGTCCGGCTGGAGGTGGATACGGATTACAACGGCGTTGGGAAGATACAGTACATCACCGCCCAGATGGGAATCACAGAGCTGGAGAGCCTGTATACGGACCGGGCAGCATTTACCTATATGGTTCCCATAGAGGAGCTGGACACCTTAAAATCCAAGCTCACCGAGGCCACGGCAGGCAGAGCGGTCCTGCGCCAGGGGGACGCCGTATATTACGGCTTGGTGGGAAAAGAGCTGGTATTGTTTGAAAAATAACGGTTTTGCGTAATTTTTTCTTGCAATCTGGAGATACCAATGCTATACTAGTAAACCGTGGCTGAAGAGAGTTAAGTCCGCATCTATATAAGTAGATACGCGATTTTTGATTTAAATGTGAAGGAAGAGAACACACTATGAAGATGAAAAGAGAAGATGTAAGAAACATCGCAATTATTGCCCATGTAGACCATGGCAAAACCACCCTGGTAGACCAGCTGCTGAAGCAGAGCGGTGTATTCCGTGCCAATCAGGAAGTACAGGAGCGGGTAATGGACTCCAATGATATTGAGCGCGAGCGCGGTATCACCATCCTGTCCAAGAATACGGCAGTATACTATAAAGATACGAAGATCAACATCATCGACACCCCAGGACATGCTGATTTCGGCGGCGAGGTGGAGCGTGTGCTTAAGATGGTAAATGGTGTTGTGCTGGTTGTGGACGCCTACGAAGGCCCCATGCCCCAGACCAAGTTCGTGCTGCAGAAGGCTCTGGACCTGAACCTGTTTGTTATCGTGTGCATCAACAAGATTGACCGCCCTGAGGCAAGGCCGGTGGATGTCATTGATGAGACGCTGGAGCTGTTCATGGATCTGGATGCCTCCGACGAGCAGCTGGACTGCCCCTTTGTCTATGCCTCCGCCAGAGGCGGATTCGCCAAGATAGAGCTGGAAGATCCGGAAGAGGATATGACACCCCTGTTTGAGACCATTGTAAACTATATTCCGGCGCCCGAGGGAGATCCGGATGCAGATACCCAGGTTCTGATCAGCACCATTGACTACAATGAGTACGTGGGCCGCATCGGCGTGGGCAAGGTGGAGAACGGCGGACTGCGGGTGAATCAGGAGTGTGTTCTGGTCAACCACCACGAGCCTGATAAATTCAAGAAGATCAAGATCGGCAAACTCTATGAGTTCGACGGCTTAAACCGTGTGGAAGTGCAGAATGCAGGCATTGGCTCCATTGTGGCCATCTCCGGCATCGCGGACATCCATATCGGCGATACCATCTGTTCTCCTGAGAACCCGGAATCCATTCCGTTCCAGAAGATTTCAGAGCCAACCATTGCCATGTATTTTATGGTCAATGACAGCCCTCTGGCAGGGCAGGAAGGTAAATATATTACTTCCCGCCATCTGAGGGACCGCCTGTTCAGAGAGCTGAACACCGATGTCAGCCTGCGCGTGGAGGAGACCGAAAGCGCCGACTGCTTCAAGGTATCCGGCCGCGGCGAGCTTCACCTGTCCGTGCTGATTGAGAACATGCGCCGCGAGGGCTTTGAGTTCGCTGCCAGCAAAGCAGAGGTTCTCTACCACTATGATGAGCGCAACCACAAGCTGGAGCCCATGGAGATCGCCTACATCGATGTGCCGGAGGAGTTCACCGGCGTGGTCATCCAGAAGCTGACCAGCCGTAAGGACGAGCTTCAGGGAATGAGCAAGGCTGCCGGCAATTATACCAGGCTGGAATTCTCCATCCCCTCCAGAGGCCTCATCGGCTACCGCGGCGATTTCATGACCGACACCAAGGGCAATGGTATCCTGAACACTATTTTCGATGAGTACGCTCCCTACAAGGGGGATTTAACCTACCGTCCCAACGGCTCCCTGATCGCCTATGAGGCGGGAGAGGCCATCACCTACGGCCTGTTCAACGCCCAGGAGCGCGGTTCCCTGTTCATCACCCCGGGCACCAAGGTTTACGCCGGCATGGTGGTAGGCCAGACTCCCAAGGCGGAGGATATTGAGATCAATGTCTGCAAGACCAAGAAGCTGACCAACACCCGTTCTTCCAGTGCTGATGAGGCGTTGAAGCTGACCCCGCCCAAGAATATGAGCCTGGAGCAGTGCCTGGACTTTATCGACACGGATGAGCTGCTGGAGGTAACTCCCAAGAGCCTGCGAATCCGCAAGAAGATTCTGGACCCGACACTGAGAAAGAGATCTTCCTTCAACAAATAAATAGCAGTAAAACTACGTAATATCATTGTTTTTACGTGTTCAATGTAAGAAAAGGGCGAATCCTGTCGAAATGTTTTCGGGGGCTGCGCCCTTTTTTCTGGTCTATTCTCCATATTCCTCTCATAAACTATCTATGTGCCGCATGGATAACTTTGGCAGAAACTTAAACATTAAAAAATAGAATAGAAGTGAAGAGGAGAAGTACAATGTCAGAAAAAATGATTGAGAACAACAAGGTGAGCGTAATCGGAGAAATAGTATCAGGATTCACATTCAGCCATGAAGTATTTGGTGAAGGATTTTACATGGTGGACGTTGCGGTAAACCGTCTCAGCGATCAGGCCGATGTCATTCCTCTGATGGTATCGGAACGGCTGCTGGATGTGCAGGCTGATTACAACGGCTGTACCATTGAAGCCGTGGGGCAGTTCCGCTCCTACAACCGTCACGAAGGTGTGAAGAACCGCCTGATGCTCTCCGTGTTTGTGCGGGAGGTTCACTTTATGGAAGAGTTTACGGACTACACCAAGACCAATCAGATTTTCCTGGACGGGTACATCTGCAAAGCGCCCATTTACAGAAAAACGCCTCTTGGCAGAGAGATTGCCGATATTCTGCTGGCAGTCAACCGCCCCTACGGCAAATCAGATTACATACCCTGCATTTCCTGGGGACGTAACGCCAGATACGCCTCCGGTTTCCAGGTGGGAACCAGGGTCCGCATCTGGGGAAGGGTCCAGAGCAGGGAATATACAAAGAAAATAACTGACACAGAATGCGAGAAGCGCATTGCATATGAGGTGTCTGTGAGCAAGCTGGAATGTGACGAAATGTAGACCTGGTTTTACCGTTCTCCTGAACCCATTGATGTGGACTATGCTCGATAAATCTTTGTTAAAACTTAAAAAAAATTTAAGAAAAGTTTGCAAAAACGGGGAATCTATGCTATTATGAGCCATGTTCGCTATGAATGATCATATAGGAAAAGGCTGTTTAAGCAGCATACGAGGTGCGTAAACGATGAAAGAAAGCATGATACAGGTGATCTGTGGTCCGGGAAGGGGCAAGTCCACTGGTGCTATCGGCCGGGGAATCGGTGCTTTGACGAAAGACAAAACGGTCATCATGGTCCAATTTTTGAAGGGAGCCCTTGATCCTCACAATATGGAGGTCATCAAACGGCTGGAGCCGGAGTTTAAACTGTTCCGCTTCGAAAAGTCCTCCAACTTTTTTGACAAGCTTTCCGAGAATGAGCGCGAGGAGGCCTGCATCAATATCCGCAACGGCCTGAATTTCGCTAAAAAAGTTTTAGTGACCCGGGAGTGCGACATGTTGATCCTGGATGAGATTCTGGGCATTCTGGACGAGGGGATCATCACCCTGGAGGAACTGGAGAACATTATCCGCCAGGCCAGACAGGCGGAGATCGAGCTGGTACTCACCGGCACTGTTTATCCGGAGGCGCTGGACGGCTGTGTGGATGAGGTTACCAGAATTCAGACCCGGTATGAGGAAGCCAGTAATAATTGTTGACAAGAAAATGGTTCAATGATAATATAATAGAAACAATCATAG
>URUZ01000475.1 GCA_900551225.1 uncultured Clostridium sp. | reverse complement strand
GATCTGGGCCGGTGCCGGAATCCGGATATTTAAGATCCGGTTAAGGGGCAGAAACAGCAGGGAACACAGGCACACCTGGTTAAACCGCCATGCCGCCTCGCAGGCCTCATCCCGTTCCTTTTTCTTCCCCGCTCCAAGCTTTCCGCTGTCCACCAGAATCCGGTTCAGATCCGGTACTTCCCACCGCGCCTTACCGGCAGCCAGGGCCGAGAGAATCATCCCGGGAAACGGGGACAGGGCCGCAATCATCCACCATGCCTTAAACACTGGCTCCGGCAGCTGTATCCCCAGCAGCTGGTTTACAGCCATAAACACAATGGACAAAATACACACGTAACAGAACAGAAATGCCAGATCCCTGGCCTTGCAGAGCCTGCTGATCCTGTCTTTCTTCATAAATCCATCTCCTTTCAATTTCATCTCCTCCAGCTTCATGTCCAGAAGGTCTGCATCCATGGTGTCAAATTCCCACTTACGGCTGCTGATCTCACAGCACAGCTCCTGCACCCGCTCAAGGGTCTCCAGCTCCCTGCCGATCTCCTCTGTCCGTCTGTTAAGCAGCTCTTTTAAGCTGTCCCGCCCTTCCATGAAGTCACGGATCTCAGCCACCGGAATCCCCAGGATGCGCAGCACCTTGATCTTCTTCAGCCGTTCCACATCCGCCGGGCTGTACTCTCTGTAATTGTTGGCCCCTCTTCCCGGCGCCAGAAGCCCCTCCTTTTCATAAAAACGGATGTTGGCCCTGGTGATTCCCACCAGCTCCTCTGCTTCCTTTATGGTCATTGCTTCGCCTCCTTACGACTGCATTCTAAAGCTTAAATAAGGTTGAATGTCAAGAGATTTTCATGAAAAATATCAAAAACCGGAGAAACCTCTGCTTCCCAGCGGTTTCCCCGGTCACCCGTGAGAGTCAGTACACCCACTCTATGCTGAATTCCTTCATCTGCTCCTCCACCTCAGCCGGCGGAGCCGCCTCCATAATGGCCCCTGTAAAGCTGTCCACCCTGGCGTATCTGTATGTTCCGTCCGTATTAAACTTTCTTGTCTCCAGCATCATATATGCACTCTTGCTGGCGTTCAGCACAGCCCGCTTGGTCAGGCCGTCCTCCACCATGTAGGTAGCCACGCAGTTCTCAAACAGGTCCACGCCCACTGTCCCCATGAACGCAATGTCAAACCGGAAGCCCGCGATCTGCTCAATGGCATAGCTGCCCACGAACCCGTCCCTGCTCCTGGCAAATGTTCCCCCGATGAAGATCATCCTGGAAGCAGTGGGCGCCGCAAATTCCAGCATGATATCCACCATGTTGGTCACCACCGTCACATTCAGGGGCGAGCTTGCCAGCAGCCTGGCCAGCTCCAGATTGGCAGTGGAGATATCTAAAAACACCATATCCCCGTCCTTGATCAGTTCCATGGCCTTAGCCGCAATCATCTGTTTGGACTCTATATTCTTGTCCCTTCTCTGGGACACGTCCAGGTCGTGGACATTAACCCTCTTTTTGATGGCTCCCCCATATGTCTTTTTTAAAAGCCCCTTCTTTTCAAGAAGCGTTAAATCCTTGCGTATGCTGTCTTCCGTAACCTGGAACTTCTCACTCAGCTCTTTAACACGCACTGATCCCGTTTTATTGACCAGCATAATGATCTGATTCTGTCTTTCCTCTGCAAACATAAAGCACCTCTCTTTTGTTATTATTGTAACATACGCGCTGAAGATACGCACTATAAAAATTGTTGTAAGATACTTGTATTTGGTTTTTTTCTATGATATTATGTCTTTAACAGGAGGACATTTTCTATGGCCAAGTCCGTGTATTGCGGACATAATGTTTTCCAATAAAGACAATTTTAAAAGGAGGTTGCAATTGTGGAGCAGAAAAATGAGATGTATGCAATTGTGAAGGAAACTGCAGGCCCGGGACTGGTGATGCGGCAGGTTCCCATCCCTGAGACCGGCAGCAATGACGTGAAGATTAAGATCCACTACACATCAATCTGCGGAACGGATCTGCACATTTACAACTGGGATAAATGGTCCCAGCAGACCATCAAACCGCCGATGACCATCGGCCACGAATTCGTGGGGGAGATCGTGGAGATGGGGGACAATGTACACGGCTATGAGATCGGGGACGTGGTATCCGGCGAAGGCCACATCGTCTGCGGACACTGCCGCAACTGCAAGGCCGGCAAACGCCACCTGTGCAAGGACACTGTGGGCGTGGGCGTTAACCGTGACGGAGCATTTGCCCAGTATCTGGTAATTCCACAGGAAAATGTGATCCGCTGTGAGCCGGGAATCCCTGAGGAGCTGTGTTCCTCCTTTGATCCCCTGGGCAATGCGGTGCACACTGCCCTGGCCTATGACCTGGTGGGCGAGGATGTGCTGATCACAGGGGCCGGCCCCATCGGCATCATGGCCGCGGCCATCTGCAAACACGTTGGTGCAAAGCACGTTGTAATCACCGACGTCAACGAATACCGCCTGAACCTGGTGAAGGAGATCTCACCGGAAGTATTCACCGTCAACGTGGCCAAGGAATCCCTGGAATCTGCCATGAAGGGCCTTGGGATTGGAGAGGGCTTTGACGTGGGCCTGGAAATGTCCGGCAACAGCAGCGCGTTCAACACCATGATCAACCACATGTACAACGGTGGCCGGATCGCTGTGCTGGGAATCCAGAGCCAGGACACAGTGGTTCCCTGGAATAAGATTGTATGGGACTGCCTGGAGATCAAGGGCATTTACGGACGGGAAATGTTTGAGACATGGTATAAGATGATGGCCATGCTGAACAGCGGCCTGAATATTGACAAAATCATCACCCACAAGTTCGATTTCCGGGACTTCCAGAAGGGCTTTGATATCATGAACAGCGGACAGTGCGGCAAGGTTGTGCTGGACTGGACCACTATATAACGAGCCACTCCACCAGGCCCGTGGAATACCTCACCGGGTGGAGATGACATGTATCGCACGTAATCGCCCGGAATACAGGCGGTAAGTGCTCATAACAAGGAGGCATTGAGATATGAACCAGAACGCACTTGACATCTTTAAACAGCAGGTGGATGAGACCAGGGCTGCCGGAACTTATAAAGCCGAGCGCCTGATCACCACTCCCCAGCGCAGCCATATTGACACCACCCAGACCAAGGACGTGATCAACATGTGCGCCAACAACTACCTGGGCCTGGCGGACAATCAGGAGATCATCCAGGCCGCCAAGGACAGCTACGACACCTGGGGCTACGGCCTCTCCTCCGTCCGCTTTATCTGCGGCACCCAGCAGCTGCACAAGAATCTGGAGAAAGCCATCTCCGATTTCCTGGGCATGGAGGACACCATCCTCTACTCTTCCTGCTTCGACGCCAACGGCGGCCTGTTTGAGACTCTTCTCAGCCCTGAAGATGCAGTGATCAGCGATGCTCTGAACCACGCCAGCATCATCGACGGCGTGCGCCTCTGCAAGGCACAGCGCTACCGCTACAACAACAATGACATGGCAGATCTGGAACGCTGCCTGACAGAGGCAAAGGATGCCCGGATCAAGCTGATTGCCACCGACGGCGTATTCTCCATGGACGGCATCGTAGCCAATCTTAAGGGGGTCTGCGACTTAGCCGACAAGTACGGCGCTCTGGTTATGGTGGATGACAGCCATGCCGTTGGATTTATGGGTAAATATGGAAAAGGCACGCCGGAACATTGCGGCGTCATGGGCCGTGTGGACATTATCACCGGCACCCTGGGCAAGGCTCTGGGCGGAGCCAGCGGCGGCTACACAAGCGCCCGCGGGGAGATCGTGGAGCTGCTGCGCCAGAAGAGCCGCCCCTACCTGTTCTCCAACACCCTGGCTCCCGCCATCACGGCAGGTGCCCTCAAAACCTTCGAGATCATCCAGAGGGATACCCGCTACAGGGACCAGGTTCACGAGAACACGCGGTATTTCCGGGAGAAGATCAAGGAGGTGGGCTTTGATATCATTGAGAGCGATCATCCCATTGTAGCCATCATGCTCTACGATGCCAAGACCGCCACTGCGTTTGCAGAGAAAATGCTGGCTCTGGGTGTGTATGTGGTAGGCTTCTGCTATCCCGTGGTGCCCATGGGAAAAGCCAGAATCCGTACCCAGATCTCAGCTGCACACAGCAGGGAGGACCTGGACTATGTAGTGGACTGCTTTAGAAGAGTGAAGGCGGAGATGGGGGTTTAGGCGGGGAAAGGTACGCGGACGTTGGCTGGGGTGTTGGCCGTGAAAAGAAGA
>URUZ01000474.1 GCA_900551225.1 uncultured Clostridium sp. | reverse complement strand
TACTCCCTGACCGGGGAGGGAACCTTTGCTGCGGACCGGCTGGACTATGTCAGCCTTTTGGAAGGCATGTTTGTGGATCAGATCTACAAGGAGCCGGGGCAGGAGGTGAAGGCCGGCGACGTGATACTGAGCCTGCAGATGGAGCGGCTCTTTGAGGAGAGGGACAATCTGGCCGTCCAGCTTCAAAAGGCGGAGCTGGCTCTGGAGGAGGAGAAGCTGTCCAGTCAGCCGGTGCCCCGGATCACTGAGGAGACCCTGGCTCTGCAGCAGCTGGAGGCGGAGGCCAGAGCCGTGGAGCTGGGCAGACAGGACCTGGAGGAAGCCCAGGTCCGCCACTCGAAGAAGATGGATGAGTTAAAGACTGAGTACACCAGAAAAAAGGGCCGCTCTAAGGAGGAGGCCAAGGAGGAGGCCAGGCAGGCCATGAAGAGTGCCAGGCGTTCCCACGAGGCAGCCCAGACAGCCAGGGACTCCGCGGTGAAGAAGGCGGAGCGCGAGGTGGCGGACAAGGAGAAGAAGCTGGCCCGTCTGGAGGAGGCCGAGGATACCTCAGAGGATGATCTGGAACGGGCCAGGCTGGACCTGGAGCGGGCTGAGGAGGATCTGGACAATGTGAAGTCGGAGCAGGACATTCTGGTGGAGGAAGCCAGGGAGCGTCTGTATGCCGCGGAGGAGGATTTCGAGGACGGAGACTACGACTCTGAGACAGCCAGGGAAAACCTGAGGAAGGAATATGAGGCTGCCCTGGAGGCGGAGGACGAGAAGCTGAAGGCAGCACAGAGAAACCTCCAGGGCCTGGAAGAAAGCCAGTATCAGGCCAATCAGAAACTGGAAAATGCCCGGATATCCGACGCGGGGACCCTGACTGAGCAGCAGCTCCGTAAAGAGGCGTCCGCCCTGCGCCAGAAGTCCGGTGAACTGGATATGCAGGAGATCAGGCGCAAACAGGCCCGGATTGAGGCATATATTGAGGCCCAGGGGCAGGTGGCCGCGCCCGGCGACGGGTTCATGGCAGAGCTGGAGTTAAAGGCAGGGGATCTGATCGGCGCGGGAACCCAGATCAAGCTGGCCAGAGGCAGCCTCAGATTCCGGGCGCAGATGGACAAGGAGGAGGCCCAGCTATTGAAACAGGGAGATAAAATGCTGGTGAAGCCGGCAGGGGAACAGCAGAGCCAGGAGGCGCTGGTCCAGTCCGTGGGCCAGCTCTCCGAGGAAGGGAAGGCCGACGTGGCGGCGGTGATGCCTGAGGGAAAGGGAAGTCTGGGCGGAACTGCTTCCTACACGGTATACATGGAATCAGGGGCCTACAACTGCGTCATCCCCATCGAGGCGCTGCGGGAGGACAACGGCGGCTTCTACTGCCTGGTTGCGGAGGCAGGCAAGACAATACTTGGGGAGGAGATGAGGGCAGTGCGTGTGAATCTGGAAGTCCTTGAAAAGAGCAGCATATCAGCGGCTGTCTCCGGCCCCATCACCTCAGAGACCAAGCTGATCGTCTCCTCCAGCAAAGCGGTCAGCGAAGGCGACCGGGTAAGGCTGGTGGAACCATGAGGCGCTTAATAAACTGCATCCTGTTTGCCGCAGTTGTTCTCCTGGGGGCAATACAGGCCTGCAGGGTGTTTGGCGCCAGCGGCCAGGTGCTGATGTATTACAGGGAGGAAGGCCCGTCCCGGGAATCCATCTACAATATGGAGGAGCAGGAGCGCAGCCGCGGCAAGAGTGCGCCGGCCGATTCGGCGGCCTGGGCCTTTGAACGGGATCTGGAGATAGAGAACAGAGCGCTGGGGAAGAAGGTTAAGTCAGAGGGGTTTTTCGTATATGGCTCCAGAGAGCTGGCAGTGTACTGCGGCCTGGAGTCGGGCAGCTACAGCGGCCGCTGGGAGCGCGGAAGCTGTATGATCAGCAGGGGGCTGGCCATGGAATTGTTCGGCTCCGTCGAAGTCACCGGCAAGACCGTCTGGTACGGCCGGCAGGACTACACTGTCCGGGGCGTGACAGAAGAAACAAAGAAGCAGATCTTCCTGCCCGCAAAGCAGGATCAGATGTTTCAATATATCCTTTTTGACTACAGGTCAGTGGACCCGCCGGGGAATGTCCGCGGCAGGACGGAGGCAGAACAGTTACTGAACCAGTACGGAATGGGCGGCATAAGCTGTGGTGCAGACGGAACCTACTTTGCCGCGGCCGCGGGCCTTCTGTCCGTGCTTCCTGTGTGGCTGCTGATGGCAAAAGGGCTTTTTTTATGGACCAGGAGAGAAAAAAGGCCGCTTTTGCAAGCGGCCGCCGTGGGTCTGGCCGCCGCGGTGTTCTGCGGCAGCCTGTATCTGCTGGCCCGGCTGGGAGCCGGATATCCCCGGGATCTGATTCCTTCCAGATGGTCTGATTTTGATTTCTGGGTGAAGGCCTATGAAGATATTGCCGGGGATGTCCGGAATATGAGGGAGATCACCCAGGCGGCCTGGCTCACCGAAATCCGGCAAAGCCTGGGCCTCTGCGCCCTGTGCTCCGCAGGGTCAGGCATGTGGGCGCTGTTCGGCGTCAGGTGAGCCTTGGCCGGAGGCTCTGGGCGTCAGAAGAACCTGGGCCGCCACAGGGCAGCTCTAAGCGTCAGGTGAACCCGGGCCGGCGGAGGCCCGGAAGCGCAGCACCTCCTCCAGCCGCCTTTTGGCCCTGGCCTCGTCCCCCGACTCTGTGGGAAGGTAATACCTGGTGCCCTTCAGGGATTCAGGAAGGCACTCCATGTGGGCCAGCTTCTCCTCGGTGTCATGGGCATAGACATAGCCCTCCCCATAGCGCAGTTCCTTCATCAGTCCGGTGGGGGCGTTGCGGATCACCAGAGGCACCGGCTCCGACAGCTGCTGCAGGGCCGCCTCCTTGGCGTGTTCATAGGCCATGTACACGGCGTTGGAGCGGGGGGCCAGGGAGAGGTAGATCACAGCCTGGGACAGGTTTAAGTTGCACTCTGGCATTCCCAGAAAATGGCAGGCCTGATAGGCTGCCACAGTGACTGTCAGTGCGTTGCTGTCTGCGATGCCAATATCCTCGCTGGCAAACCGGATCAGCCGCCTGGCAATGTAGAGCGGGTCCTCGCCTGCTTCCAGCATCCTGGCCAGCCAGTACACGGCGGCATCGGGATCACTGTTGCGCATGGACTTGTGCAGGGCGGAGATCAGATTGTAGTGCTCCTCGCCGTTCTTGTCGTAGAGCAGGGATTTCTTGCTGATGCACTGTTCCAGCACCTCCCTGGTCACCGTGGTCTTTTCCGCGCTGATCTCCCCGTTGGACACCGCCATCTCCAGTACATTTAAGGCAGTGCGGGCGTCCCCGTTTGCGAAGCGGGCAATCATGTTCAGCAGTTCCTCGGAAATATCAATATCCAGATAGCCGAAGCCCCTGGGATTCTCCAGGGCTTTTTTCAGCAGCTGGGCCAGGTCCTCTGTGCTTAAGGACTGCAGCACAAACACTCGGCAGCGGGACAGCAGAGCAGCGTTGATCTCAAAGGAGGGATTCTCCGTTGTGGCGCCGATTAAAATGATGCTGCCCTTCTCCACATATGGAAGGAATGCATCCTGCTGGGCCTTGTTGAACCGGTGAATCTCATCCACAAATACCAGGGTGCGCAGCCCCTGCCGCCGGCTCTGCTCCGCCTTTGCCATCACCTCCTTGATCTCCCGTATGCCGCTGGTGACGGCGCTGAAGGTGATAAACTGGGCGTGGGTCCGGCCTGCGATGATGCTGGCCAGGGTGGTTTTGCCCACCCCGGGAGGACCCCAGAATATCATGGATGGGATATTGTCCTGGTCAATGATCTGACGCAGGATTTTCCCTTTGCCAAGCAGATGGGCCTGTCCCACGAATTCCTCCAGAGATTCAGGCCGCAGCCGGCTGGCAAGGGGAGAGGCGGCCGGCCTTGTATCAAAAAGAGAGAGCTGTTCCATATCCATGGCGTTTGTCGATCCTTTCTAAATCTGTATGCTTTTTAGTTTATCATGGAGCTGTTCCGGATTCAACCGGTTTTCATCCTTCTCCGGCCCTGGAAAGAAATACAAATACGTATTGATTTATAGAATAATATCTAGTATATTATTATTTGAATGTGGGAATTCCCCCGCAATTAAATGGGGAAATGTTCCGAAAGGAGAGTCATGATGATTAAGGTAGCAGTGGATGCCATGGGCGGCGATTACGCGCCGGTAGAAATGATCGCCGGGGCAGTGGACGCAGTCAATGCAAAACCAGGAATTCAGGTAATGTTAGTTGGGCCGGAGGCTGTGG
>URUZ01000473.1 GCA_900551225.1 uncultured Clostridium sp. | reverse complement strand
CCGGCCTCGATGCTGGAGGAAAATGTGAGGGATACGGTGCCCACCGGCTCCCGCTCCTCCTTGGCGTATGCTGGCAGCGCCATGGCCAAAACCAGGATTCCCGCTGCCGCCGCTGCTCTTAAACCCTGTCTGATCATAATACGGTCCTCCTATCTTCAGTATCATTCTATAGCTATCATACCACAGAATTCCCGCTTCGTGAACCCCAGCAGTCTTCATTCCTGCGCATATTCTCATCAAAATCATCCATGGGCATGGGACGGGCAAAGTAGTAGCCCTGGCCGATCTCACAGCCCATATCCGACAGCATGTCCAGCTCCTCCTCGGTCTCAATGCCCTCGCACAGGGAGGTAAATCCCATCTTTCGGACCATCTGGATAATCTGGCTTAAGAATTCCTGGCCCCGCCTGGTGCGGCCGCAGGTCTGCACAAAGCCGCAGTCCAGCTTGATAATGTCGGTGGGAATCTCAGCCATGATGTTCATAATGGAGTAGCCGGAGCCAAAGTCATCGATGGAGGTGGTGAATCCGCAGGCCTGAAGATCCTTCATCACCTGGTAGGTTCTGCTGGTCTCATTTAAAAATGCGGTTTCCGTCAGTTCGAATTCCAGCAGGCCCGGGTCCACGCCCCAGCGGTCCACCTCATCCATAATCATCTGCACAATGTCCTCGCGGCGCAGGTCCACGCTGGACAGGTTGACGGACACGCGCACTGCCCTCTCACCACGTCTTTCCCTCTCCTTCATCCAGCAGCACACCTTCCCCAGCACGTACAGGTCGATTCTGGTGATAAAGCCGTTCTTTTCAAACAGAGGGATGAAATCACAGGGCGGAGTGATGGAGCCGTCCTTCTGGACCCACCTGATCAGGGCTTCGGCGCTGTCCAGGGTATGGTCCTTCAGACAGACCTTGGGCTGGAGATACACCTGGAATTCCTGGTTCTGCAAGGCGTATTCCATCCGGTTGATCATCTCATTCTCCTTCCGCTCCCTGGAAAATGGATCTGGCTTGTATTCAATCACCTTGGATCTCAGGATATAGTCCACTGACTTTCTGGCCAGGTTGGCCCGGTCCACCGCCAGGCCCACCTCCCGGCACTCCGGCTCTATAAAGTACAGCCCGGAACGGATCATCAGGTTCACTCCATCGTAAATCTGGTTCTGAAGCTGGCAGAACTCATCGTTGCAAGCCTGAAGGCCGGCCATAAAGCCCTCTCTGTCCTCATAACACTCCAGGGACAGGAACACATCCCCGCCGGCCCTGGTGCTGAAGCTGCCCGGAGTCCCCTTCTGCATCATCATATCCGCAAACATGCGCAGGATATTGTCGCCCTGGGTATAGCCCACCGTGCTGTTGATATACTTAAAGCCCTTGATATCGCTGGCCACCAGGACGAATTTCATCCCGCCCTTTTCCATCTTCTCCTGGGCCAGTTCCTTAAATCTGTCATAGGACAGCAGTCCGGTAAGCAGATCCATATTCTTATAATATTCCGCTTCCATCTTTACATTCCCCAGTTCAATCTGGGTCTTGGTCTCAGAGGCAATGATGCCCGCTATCTCCGAGATGGAAGTGCGCTCAGCCTCCGACCAGCTGCGCTTCTCATTGCAGCTCACAAGGGCCAGCTGGCCGGAATAACGGCCGTCGATGTAAACCCCGGCAAACAGTACGCTTCTGGTCCTGCTCTCCTTCAGCACCAGCTTCAGGCTGTCGGGATATCCATCTTCTTCATCATCCTCCACCACCGCCGTGCCCCGGTCGTCATAGAGTCCGTAGCAGATGAAGAATTCCTCCTTGCGGAAACTGTCCGACAGGGAGATGGGCGCCGCCGTCTGGTTGTCCACCCACTGGAAAATGGTGTTCTTCCCGCCCTTCCTGGCATTGTTCATATAAAGGGACACGCGGCTTACCTCATACCGCCTCCCCAGGAATTCCAGCAGCGTGCGGACCGCCTCTGCGTAATCACTGCTGCTCTCGAAGATATCAAGGGCCGCTGCGGTGATTGTCCTGTCATCGGCAAATCCGCCTGCATATTTCTCTTCAGCGTTCTCCGACGGCGCGTAGATGGCAGTGGAATCATTCTGTATCATAGTCACCGGTTTCTGGCTGCGGGCCAGCATAGACAGATTCCATCCCACCGCTTTCCCGCCGAAGCCCATCATATCCGCATAGCTCTCAACCCGCTTATATTTGCGGATGTCCTGAAGGAACAGGAGGACCGCCTGGTCACCTTTCCACCGGATAGGGACGCCGCTGACATTGGACCACACATCCAGATGGGGATTGTAGAACTCCATTCCCACCAGCTCGCCGGCCTCCAGCGCCTTGCTGGCAGGACACAGGTCACAGGGCCTGCTTCTTCCCATGAATTCGCTGTAGCAGCATTTCCCCACGTGCTCTCCCGGCGCCACCTCCCCGGTTCTGGCATTGACATACATCAGCTCATATGTGGCGGCATTGATCACGTAGACCCAGCCAGGCATCTTATCCAGGAGCACCTCCAGGCTGCTGACCTGGCCCTGAAGCAGGTTCTGCGCCCTCTGCTTCAGCAGGAAGATTCCCATAATCTGGGCAGTAAAAGACAGCACCTCAATCTGTTCCCTGCTCCACAGCCTGTGTTCTTTGCACTCGTCAAAGCCTACAAAGCCTACAAAACGTCCGTTGTTGTAGAGGGCGCACTGCAGCATGGATTTGATATTCTGCCCCTCCATGAGGGCCCTCTGCTCCTCCCCCAGTCCACTGACATCGGAACAGAAGAAAATGCCGTTCTTATCGAAATTATGTGAATACTCCGGGGCATTTTCCGCATAGCAGACATTCTTCAGATTCTGAATCTGAGGATCAATGCCCTCATTGCACCACTCAAAGGTATTCTCAGTGTACAGGCCGTCCGGATCGTCCTCAAATATATACACGCGGCTCACATTAAACTGGGTGCCCACAATCTGCAGGATGCTGTTGATGGCCATCTCCAGATGATCCGCCTCATACAGGGCCTTGAAAACGTAATGGATCACCTGGCTGTTCACCGGCCTGACCATGGATTCTGATTCCAGCTGTTCCTCGCCGCTGTCAGCCGTTCTCATGAACTCCCCCTCTTTCAGGGCCGCCATGTGGGGCTGATAGCAGATACTCCTGTTCTTTCCAGCCTTCTTGCCGCAGTACAGCGCAATGTCCGCCCTGTTCAACAGCTGCACAAAGTTATCCCCATCCTTGGGATACAGGGAGATCCCCACGCTGGAGCTTATTGTCAAACTGTATTTCTGGGACACAGGAAGGCTGGAGAGGGCCTGTATGACCCTGAGCCCGTGTTTCTCCGCCTGCTCTGCACTGTTAAGCTCCCTGAGGAACACCAGGAATTCATCTCCGCCGATTCTGCCCAGCACATCGGATCTGCGGAACAGCCCCTTTAACCCGGTGGCAATGTCAACCAGCACCGTATCCCCGAACAGGTGGCCCCTGGTGTCATTGACTGATTTAAAGTCATCCACATCAATAATCATCAGCGCGCAGATCTCGGAAATTCCGCTGTCCCCGCGTTCCTTCAGATACTCATCGATCACACGCCTGGTAGCAGCCTTGTTCAGCAGCCCGGTAAGGGAATCCCGGCGCGCCTGCTCCCAGTACCTCTGCTGTATCATTTTAGCCGCCGTGTTATCAACCATGACCTGGTATACCCAGATCTCCCCGCTCTCATCTGCCGCCAGGCGGGCGCGGCTGTCCACCCAGCGGACGGACCCGTCGCTGCGCCGGATGCGGAATTCCGTCTTTAAGCATTCCTTTCCCTGGGCGTGCTGGGACTCCGCCTCCTTAACAATGCGGCCATAATCTTCAGAATAGACCATGCCTTTGAAGGTATTGCCAGTGAACTTCCCAAACTCCTCCTCCGTCCGGCATCCCAACAGCTCTAAAACGCCTTTGTTCAGGGTGTCGATTGTTCCCTCCGCATCCCTTTTTATACGTAAAAAACTGCCCGGAAGCTGTTCCATCATCCGCTGCAGGTCACGCGCTGTCTTTTTTATGCCTTTATCTATATGTTCTGCATCCATATCTTTACTCCTTCACCTAACCGCCGGCTACAATCCAGCCGGCAGATCCGGATGTTTTACTCTGTTTGTAATCCTTCAAGTATACCACACCCCACGGTGGACGGGAATAGCATTTAGCAAATTTAGCACTTGCGGACAGCATAACGATGAACCGCACGCTTCATCAGCGCTTCACGTACAGAAAGGAGCCCTGCTGTCATAATGAGGTTCTTTCTGAATTTGGGGTAGATGGGGATTTAGGGG
>URUZ01000472.1 GCA_900551225.1 uncultured Clostridium sp. | reverse complement strand
GAGGCCATGGGGCTGGCGGACCGCATGGTGGTCATGGCGGAAGGGCACGTTGCAGATGTCATTGAGACGGAGAGGCTGAAGGCAATGTCGGAAGAAGATGTGTTAAGAATTGCTTCGAGGACGTATGAGGACATGGAAAATGGACAGGAGGCTGCTGTATGAATGGGTTGAACACAAAAAAGAATGAGAATTTCAAGTCGCTGCTTATGCGGACGGAAGTTTCCATGATTCTGATTATCGCCATACTATTTATTGCCGCTTCGGCCGGCACGGATAACTTTTTTACCCAGTATAATCTCACCAATATATTGAAGCAGAGCGCCATCATCGGCGTCATCGCCATTGCGGAGACCTGTGTCATTGTCACAGGGGGCATCGACATCAGCTGCGGAGCCGTTGTGGGCATGAGCACCCTGATGGTGGCCATGGGCCAGGCCCGCTGGGGGCTGGATATTGTGTCATCCATGGCCATTGCTGTGGTTGTCTCCATCATCTGCGGGCTGTTTAACGCGGTTATTATCCATGAGTACAGGGTTCCGCCCTTTATTGCCACCATGGGCAGCCAGACCATTCTCAGGGGTCTGATTAAGGTGATCAGCAACGGCGGCACTGTGTCCGGCATCAAGAAGTCATTTTCCAGCTTTGCCAGCGGGGCGTTCCTGGGTATCCCCAACCTGGCGTGGGTATGGTTTATTATGGCTGTCATAGCATTTCTGATTCTGCGGTTCACGATCTTTGGACGGAACCTGTTCGTACTTGGAAGCGGGGAGGAGGTTGCGCGGCTGAACGGTATCTCCATCCGCAAAACCACTTATACGGTATATGCATTTGCGGGACTGCTCTATGGCATCGCAGGCATCCTGCTGGCGGCGCGTATCAACAGTGCGGTTCCCACGGCCGGAGAGGGCTATGAGATGAATGCCATCGCGGCCAGTGTCCTGGGCGGCGCTTCCCTGGCAGGAGGCTGCGGTTCTGTGCCGGGCACCCTTCTGGGCACGGTTCTGATTATATTGATTGATAATGTGGGAATCCAGTTTGGCATCCACACATTTATTATGGAAGTAATTACCGGAGCGGTGATCGTTGTGGCAGTGATTGCAGACCAGTTGAAGAAGCGTAAATCAGGAAGGTAACCGGAACGATGATAATAGCATTGAAAACAGATCAGAGGCAGGAGCTGGTTCAGTGGCTGGCAGACAACCTGTTCTTTGAGAAGACGGAGCAGCCCTTTACGGTCCGAAACGGCGGCTGTGTGATTGCAGCCGCAGACTGCGGGGCAGTGCTGCCTGAGGCAGAATATTATAAGGGGTTTGCACATATTGCGCTGCGCACGGAGGGGATCGATGAGGCGCTGGAATACTGCCGGGCCAGGGGGCTTTCATTGGAGCTGGATGGCGGGCGTCCCTTCTTCAATCCGGGGATTTACGGCGCAGGGGAGTATTTCTTTAACATTGTAAGCCCCTTTGGGATAACCTTTGAGATCAGCCAGCGGGCCGCGGGCCGTGAAAAAGCTGCAGCGCAGACCGGACAACTGCTGATCTGCGGGTTGGACCACATGGGCCTCAGGGTGGAGCATATCGGGGATTCCATGTTATATTACGGGGCGGAAGGGTTTGAACCGGAGTTTGACATGGTCACTAACCAGTCTGCGTCTGATGGAACGGTATATGCGGTGATGATGCGCAAGCATGATATAATCATCGAGCTTTATGAGCTGGCTGACCTGGGGGAAGGCGTGGCTGATTCCGGGCGGATCTTTGTGGGAAGAGAATGAGGCATTGGCGCAGAGGAGGGAAGAGAATAATGAGGCATTGGCGCAGAGGAGAGACAAGATGAAATATGGGATTTATTTTGCGTACTGGACAAAGGAATGGTCTGCGGACTACAGGTATTACATTGATAAGGCGGCGCGGCTGGGGTTTGACATTCTGGAAATATCGGCGGTGGCGCTGGCCAATACCTATGTGACGGAGGAACAGCTGGCCGGGCTGCGGGAGTATGCACGCGGGAAAAACATTACGCTGACTGCCGGCTACGGTCCGTCTCCACAGTATAATTTAAGCTCCGGGGACCCGGAAACTGTTAAAAATGCGCTGGCATTTTACAGGGACATCCTGAAAAAACTCCGGATTCTGGATATCCACCTGCTGGGGGGAGGCCTGTATTCCTACTGGCCCGTTGATTACACCAGGCCCTTTGACAAGGGGGCTGATCTGGAACGGTCCATAACGAATATGCGGGAAGTGGCGAAGATGGCGGAAGAGTGCGGCGTCTGCCTGGGAATGGAGGTGCTGAACCGGTTCGAGGGATACCTGCTGAACTCCTGTGAGGAGGCCATCGCATATGTGGACGCGGTGGGCAGCAGCCATGTGGGTATCATGCTGGACACATTTCACATGAATATCGAGGAGGACAACATGGCCGCGGCCATCCGCAGGGCCGGAGATAAGCTCTGCCATTTCCACATGGGTGAGCAGAACCGCCAGGTGCCGGGCAAGGGAATCCTGCCCTGGTCTGAGATCGGCCAGGCCCTGAGGGATATCCGGTATGAGGGAGCCTGCGTCATGGAACCCTTCGTCATGCCCGGCGGCACCATTGGGTCGGATATTAAGGTGTGGAGAAATATTGTGCCGGATATCAGCGAGGAGGCTTTGGACCGGGACGCAGAGGGCGCGCTGCGGTTTGTGAAGCATGTGTTTGAGCGGCAGGCGCCGCAGGCAAAAAAATTGCTATAATTCCTGAAAATATTGTATTGTAAGCTTCGCCCCAATTATGTTAAACTGGTCACAATGAGGACAATGGATGTCCCCAATTTGTGATGAGAAAAGGAGAAGCCGATCATGAATGTTAAGGAAACCATCCAGCTGATGGAGAGTGAGGGCGCAGCAGCGCTCATGGGTAAACTATATGGGGGCGCGGATGTGGCCCGGCAGGTAAAGCGGTATCAGGATCTGCTGGCTGGATATGAGAAAACCTTTGGGGACAATGGGGAGGTCAGGCTGTTCTCCTCACCGGGACGCACGGAGATCAGCGGCAATCACACGGACCACAACCACGGCAAGGTGCTGGCGGGCAGCATCAACCTGGACTGTGTGGGCGTGGCGGCTAAGAACAGCTCCAGCAAGGTGCGCATCGTCAGCGAGACCTATGATCAGGACTTTACCATTGACTTAAACCAGCTGGAGCCAAGCCCCAAGAAGGCGGGCACAGTGGATCTGGTGAAGGGCCTGTTAAAAGGCTTTGAGGAGTCCGGCTACGCGGTGGGGGGCTTCAATGCCTATATCACCAGTAATGTGATCAGCGCTGCGGGCGTCAGCTCTTCCGCAGCGTTTGAGATGCTGCTCTGCTCCATGTTAAACACCTTCTTCAATGAGGGCCGCATGGATACCGTGGCCTATGCCCACATTGGCAAATACGCTGAGAACAACTACTGGGACAAGGCGTCCGGGCTTCTGGACCAGATGGCCTGCGCGGTGGGCGGTCTGATCACCATCAACTTCTTCGAGCCGGCAGCTCCTGTGGTGGAGCGCATTGATTTTGATTTCAGTTCCCAGGACCACAGCCTGATCATCGTCCAGACCGGCAAGGGGCACGCGGACTTAAGCGCGGACTATTCCTCCGTGCCGGATGAGATGAAGAAGGTAGCCCAGTTCTTCGGCAAGGAAGTGCTGGCCCAGGTGGAGGAGTCTGAAGTGATCGGCCGGCTGGAGGAAGTGAGGGCCTTCGCAGGGGACCGCTCTGTGCTGCGGGCTTTACATTTCTTTGAGGAGAATAAGCGGGTGGAGGCAGAGGTAGCTGCCTTAAAAGACAACCGGTTTGAGGACTTTCTATCCAATATCACTGCCTCCGGCAATTCCTCCTGGAAATGGCTGCAGAACTGCTACACCACCGCCAGCCTTCAGGAACAGGGAATCACCATTGCCCTGGCTCTCACCGAGCTGTTTATCGCCGGGAAGCAGCGGGGCGCCTGCCGGGTACACGGAGGCGGGTTCGCAGGCGTGATTATGGCAATGCTGCCCAATGAGCTGGTGGAGGAGTATGTGGAGTACATAGAGAAGGCAACAGGGGAGGGGAACGCATATAGGATGAGCATACGGCCTTATGGGGCTATTTGCGTAAATGATTGTATTTAGAACTGTTAACAGCAAGGGGCTGTGAAAAAATGGATTTAACGGTTGGTTGTGAATTTTGGGGAGATTTAGGGGTGGAAGGGTACGCGGGCGGAGCTAGATTCATCCGTCCGTGAGAGCCAGGGGCTGCGGGCGGGAAGGTTCGGGGACGGGTTACGGCGCAAAGTAATTCTA
>URUZ01000471.1 GCA_900551225.1 uncultured Clostridium sp. | reverse complement strand
CCCCCAAACCTCCCCGCCCGCAGCCGCTGACTCTCACGGACGGATGCATCCAGCTCCAGCCCGCGTCCCCCTCCGCGCCTAACTCCCACCCCCAATAAAAGAAGAGGCCGTAAAAACGAAGTTAAATCCACTCCATTTTTCACAGCCTCTCCAAAATATATAACCAATCTATTTACGTTATTACTTCTGTAAACCAGTTGCAACAATTGCTCTGGCAGTCAGAGTTCCAACATAGCTGACAGTAGCGGTATCGCCCTCCTTCAGACTGTCGAACATCCCGTCATCGCCCACAAATGCAAATACGCTCTTATCCTTGTCAGCGGTCGCCAGGACCACTGAGCTGGAGGAAACCTCCACTACCTTACCGGTCAGGGTATAGATCTCTGCATCCGCAGAATCCATGGCGTCCTCAGTTACAATTCTGGTTGCCATTGGGGGTTCTTCCGTGTCATCCAGATCCCCGTAGTAGGTAATATCAGCAGTGACGCCTGCCTTGATTCCGCCTTTTGTCACCTTCTGTGCAATGGTTGCATCAAACACATAGGTTCCGTCATCGCTTTTTAAAGTGACGCTGCTGTTGTCAGCCTTCTCAATGGTACCTGACACGGTCTGGTCTTCTTCAGCCGCAGCCGCTTCCGCAGCTTCCTCAGCCGCTGAAGTTACGATGTCTACCATAATTGCCTTGTTCACGTCTGTGGACAGTTCTCCTGTGTAGGTAATCTCCACTTCGTCTCCAACGCCCAGCTTCTTGTCATCTGTAAACTCTGCTTTAGAGAAATCGAACTTAGCTGTAGCTCCTTCGTCATCCTCCATGGTCACTACGTTGTCCTTTAATTCCTTTACATAGCCGTAAAAATACTCCTCATCTTCAGCCTCTGTGGTGGCCTCAGCTGCTGTTGTCTCCGCTGCGGTAGTCTCAGCCGCGGCAGTAGTCTGGGCTGCTGTGGTCTCGGCAGGTTTCTGTGAAGAACAAGCGGTCATTCCAAGGGCCAGGGCCAAAACCGCAACTGCTAAATAGTGTTTTTTCATAAATATGTATCTCCTCTTCGTTTTTGTTGCTCACAAAATTCTCCCTGTGCACCGGGCCGGTTATACGCCCCAGGCACATGATACATATTACTACGAAACAGATTGGATTGCTATGTCTTTTTCTTTAATTTTTTTTAAAAACTTTCTAATCTAATTCATTTTTCCGATGGCTTTTGTCACCAGCGCCTTGAACTGGGAAGCCACCCGGTCAGCCGTCTCCTGGACCTCTTTGTGGCTCAGAGGCTGGTCCGTCATGCCGCAGGCCAGGTTGGAAATACAGGAGATACCGCAGACAGCCATTCTCATGTGGTTAGCCGCCACAGCCTCACAGGCAGTGCTCATACCGCAGGCGTCGCCGCCCAGAACCCGGCACATCTTCACCTCCTGAGGGCTCTCGTAGGCAGGCCCTGTAAACTGCATGTATACACCCTCTTTCAGAGGAATGTCCAGTTCGCAGGCACATTCCCGGATCACGGACCGCAGCTCACCATCATAGATATTACTCATGTCAGGGAAACGCGCACCCAGCTCATCCAGATTGGCACCGATCAGCGGGGACGGCACCATGCTGGAGATCTGATCCCGGATCAGCATGAAATCACCTGCTGAGTAATCATAGTTTACCCCGCCTGCGGCATTGGTCAGAAACAGGATTTCAGCGCCCATCAGCTTCATCAGACGGACAGGCAGCACCACGTCATTCATGGCATAGCCTTCATAGTAGTGAACCCTGCCCTGCATCAGAATAGCCGGCACCCCTTCAATGTGGGTGAAGATAAACCTGCCCTTATGTCCGGGCACGGTGGACACCGGAAAACCTTCGATCTCGTGGTAATCCACTACTGCCTCCACCTCAAGGTCCTCCGCGTAGTCCCCCAGGCCGGAACCCAGCACCAGCGCCACTTTGGGCGTAAAAGGAACCCTGTCCTTTATGCTGTCATAGCATCTCATCAATTTATCATATACTGCATTCATTAAAATTTCTCCTCTCTGTTGATTGGCTTCGGTTTGTCCTTGTTATTCTATCATATTCTTACCTGTTGGCTCAACCCTTAATCTCAGAGAGACACGGTTTATGGCTTCACAGGTTACTGTTCACAGGTAGTATCCCGCGAGGTGTTTTTTGTGAGTGGAGCGTAGCGGAAGTCACAGAAAACCCGAGGATAGCAGCGCGAAACGGCGCAAGTCCCCTCTTCCGGTTGAAATAAATTCAAATCTCCCGTATAATAAAACAAGAGCTGTAAACATACATGACAGAGACGGGAGACAGATATGTCACACACAGGCAAACCGGAGAAAACCAAATACAACCTTGCCGCTTCCATAAAAGAATGCATGCGGTCGGAGCCGGTGGATAAAATCACAGTGAAGAACATTGTGGAGGGCTGCGGTGTGACCCGCCAGACCTTTTACCGGAACTTCCTGGATAAATACGATCTGATCAACTGGTATTTTGACAAACTGGTTCTCCAGTCCTTTGAGCAGATCGGCATGGGCCACACTGTGGGCGAGAGCCTGACCCAGAAATTTGAGTTCATTCTCAATGAGAAGGTGTTCTTCACCGAGGCCTTCCGCTCCGATGACCGCAATTCCCTGAAGGAACACGATTTCGAACTGATCCTTCAGTTTTACACGGACCTGATCGCCCGCAGGACCAGCCAACCCCTTGACGAGGAAATGCAGTTTTTGCTGGAAATGTACTGCCAGGGATCTGTGTACATGACAGTCAAATGGGTTCTGGGCGGTATGAAAAGCTCACCCCAGGAGATGTCCGCCAAGCTGGTAGAAGCCATGCCCTACAAGCTGGCCCAGGTATTTGACAAGCTGGGACTTCTGTAGGAAATTATCAACAAAATTACTAATTGAAAATAGTAACATTGCACAATAAATCGCAAAAAGTGACAGACTGAAAGGTTTGTCACTTTTATTTTTTTATCGCCGTTGTTATAATATTAACAATAAACGACACAGGGGACCGCTCACAGAGGCAGCCCTTCAACCACCCAAAAAGAGGAGAACAGATATGGCAAACAGAATCGTATTGAACGAGACATCCTATCACGGCGCAGGCGCAATCGCAGAGATTGCAAATGTAGCAAAGGCAAGAGGCTTTCAGAAGGCATTCGTGTGTTCAGACCCGGATCTGATCAAATTCAACGTGACATCCAAGGTTACAAAGGTGCTGGACGATGCAGGCCTTACATACGAGATCTACTCCAACATCAAGCCCAACCCAACCATTGAGAATGTGCAGTCCGGCGTAGCCGCATTCAAGGCATCAGGCGCAGACTACATCATTTCCATCGGCGGCGGCTCCTCCATGGATACGGCCAAAGCCATCGGTATCATCATCACCAACCCTGAGTTCGAGGACGTGAGAAGCCTGGAGGGCGTAGCCCCCACCAAGAACCCCTGCGTGCCCACCATCGCAGTTCCCACCACCGCCGGAACCGCAGCAGAGGTAACCATTAACTACGTCATCACCGATGTTGAGAAAAAGCGTAAATTTGTCTGCGTAGACACCCACGATATCCCCGTTGTGGCAATCATTGACCCGGAAATGATGGCTTCAATGCCCAAAGGCCTGACCGCATCCACCGGTATGGATGCGCTGACCCACGCCATCGAGGGATATACCACCAAGGGCGCATGGACCATGACCGATATGTTCAATTTAAAGGCAATCGAGCTGATCGCAGCCAACCTGCGCGGCGCTGTTGACAACACCCCCGAAGGACGCGAGGGCATGGCTCTGGGCCAGTACCTGACCGGCATGGGCTTCTCCAACTGCGGGCTTGGCATTGTGCACTCCATGGCCCACTCCCTGGGCGCTGTATATGACACCCCTCACGGCGTTGCCAACGCAATCCTGCTGCCCACCATCATGGAATACAATGCAGAGTGCACAGGCACCAAGTACAAAGACATTGCCATTGCCATGGGCGTGGAAGGCGTTCAGGACATGAGCCAGGAGGAATACCGCAAGGCAGCCGTTGATGCAGTGAAGAAGCTGTCCGCAGACGTGGGAATCCCCGCTGACTTAAAGAGCATTGTAAAGGCTGAGGATGTGGACTTTTTGACACAGTCCGCCATGGACGACGCCTGCCGTCCCGGCAACCCCAAGGACCCCAGCTTTGAGGATATCAAGAAACTGTACCTGTCTCTGATGTAATCCGTTCTAGAGCGTGTCTTAAAATTCATTCCCGCCATCTGCACGCCTCACTTTGCGGCATATTTGACCCCAATTCAGTCAACGTAGCCCGCTACGCCTCCTTCATTGGGGCCAAATCTCCCACAAAGTGTGACGCACAGCTGA
>URUZ01000470.1 GCA_900551225.1 uncultured Clostridium sp. | reverse complement strand
GATTTGGAAATAAGGCGTTTGAGGCAGTAATGAATTTCTAATTTTTTACAGATAGGTATTGGCGTATAAATGTTTACATTGTACTTGCATTTTGCACAGCTTTTGTATTACAATCAATATATCTGAAACATCAAATTGTGCGTTTCGCGCAGGCCGGCACTTCGCCGGAGAATTCCCGAAGATTACTTGAACTGTTAAATTGGATTGTGTTACAATGAAGGAGGAAATGATTGAAAGATCAGAACAATGTAAAATATGGATTGTAGGGACCTGCGAAGCACAGATCCCTGCAGGAATTGACCCTGATGGACCGTTTTTTGTTCGATGAGGTGCTGGAAGATCCGGCGGCGTACCAGGCGGTGCTGGAGATCATATTGGACCGGGAGATCCGGCTCAAAGAAAATACACAGTCCGAGAAGGAACTGCGCACCCTGCCTGCATTTCGCGGAATCCGGCTGGATGTCTGGGGGCAGGATACGGATGAGGCCATTTATAATTCGGAAGTCCAGCAGAAGAATACCAGGAATCTTCCGCGCAGGATGCGATTTTATCAGGCAGTGATGGATGCCGGGCTATTGGAACCGGGTTGTGTGGATTTTAATGAGTTAAATGATGTGTATCTGATTATGATTGCCCCCTTTGACCTGTTTGGACTGGACCGGTGCGTGTACACCTTCCGAATGAAGTGTGACGATGTTCCCGATCTGAGTCTGGGCGACGGTGCAGTGCGGATGTTCCTCAATACCAGAGGAAAAAAACGGGAAGGGATATCCCAGGAGCTGCTGGAGTTCCTGGACTACATGGAACATACAAATTCTGTCCCCTCCTCCGCCCTCTCCAGCCCGCGTTTAGAACGGATCAGGCAGAGAGTGGAGACAGTCAAGAGCAATGAAGTCAGCGAGGTGAAATATATGCAGTTGTGGGAAGAAAAAGTGATGGATCGGTTGGAGGCTAGGGAAGAAGGGCGGAATGAGGGCAGGCGTGAAGGTAGAAGTGAAGGCAGACGTGAAGGCATCTATCTGGCCAAAAAAGCTCTTACACTCTCCGGCCAAGGAATTTCGGTAACCAAAATTGCAAAGTTACTGGAGATATCTGAAGAAGAGGTAAAGAGGATTGTTGAGGAATAGAATACACACTCAAGGAGAACATCACACATGACAACAGTTTACACAGCAAGTGCTTTCAGCAAAAACAACCACGGCGGCAATAAAGCCGGCGTGGTCATCAATGAACCAGGTCTGGACAATTGGAAAAAGATGGAATTGGCCGGCAGGCTGGGCTATTCCGAAACTGCCTTTTTGACCCATTCGGAGGAGGCCGATTTTAAGCTGGAATATTTCACCCCAACCGAGGAGGTCCCCTTGTGCGGCCACGCCACAATCGCCACCTTTACCACACTGAATCACCTGGATATGCTGGACCGTCCAAACTACACAATCGAAACGAAATCAGGGATATTAAATATCTCCATTCGCAATGACGGCCTGATCTTCATGGAACAGAATCCTCCAGCATTTTACGATGTGCTGGACCCATCCCATTTAGAGACATGCTTTGACACACAAAGCCTCGACAGAACCTTCCCGGTTCAGATTGTGTCAACCGGCTTAAGAGACATCCTGGTCCCCATTGACACCCCCGCCCATCTCCAGGGCCTGGGTCCGCACTTCGATGCCATCTCCGCCCTCAGCCGGCAGGAAAATGTAGTGGGCATCCACGCATTTGCCCTTATCAACAAGGACCATTTAACCGCAGTATGCCGAAACTTTGCGCCATTATACGGAATCGACGAGGAGTCTGCCACCGGAACCTCCAACTGCGCCCTGGCCTGCTATCTGTTTCATTATGGGCTCAGACAAAATCAGTACATATTTGAGCAGGGACACAATCTAAACAACATTTCCCAGATTATTGTAAATATCGGCAGCGAAGGCAATACAGTCACCAACGTATCTGCCGGGGGATACGGGTATCTGGTCAGCAGGGAGGTCTTTGATTTATAAGCCAGTCCCCATCATCTGTGCAATCCAACCGGACATAAAGAACGTGCCAAAGATTGTCAGCACCGACACAAATACCCCCTTCCAGCCTATGTTCAGAAACGCTTTCCAGTCCTTCCCCAGGAGCACGCCCGCATAGGCAAGGATGGGTGTAATGGCGGCCATCAAGTTGATTTTATCCGTCCAACAGATGACCATTTCCGATACGGGCGAAGCTGGCATAGCAGCCAGCATTCCGATGATGCCAATATACGTAACCGCGGGCAGGCTGCTGGGAATAAAATGCTTTGCTGTCAGCCCCAGCACGCTGATGATGCACAGAATTGCCATACCCGGTATGGACTCCAGAAACCGGCCGCCGTAACCAATCATGTTGCAGGCCATGGCAAGGCAAACCGTTGCCAGCAGAGAGATCCCCCACTCTGTACAAAGGGTTTTAAACTGTACTTTCTTTGTCATATGCTTACCCTCGCTTTCTCACCATTTTATAGATCAGGTTGCTCAGCGGCAGCGTGACAAAAATCCCAAGGTAAACCGTAATCGAAGAAGATATCACATTGCTGATGGTGGCAAAGGCCGTCAGCGTATCCGGATTGACAGTGGGCGCCGCCTCTATGACGCCTGCCAGACCTGCCGCCATCATGGATGAGCTGCCTGCTCCCACTGCCATAGCCGCCGCCTGTGGACTGAAGATTCCAAGGGTGACAAAAACCGGCGGAATGATGCTCATGAAAATGCTGCCAAACACCGTCCCCACAATATAACAGACCATAACTCCCTTAAATTCATCCGACTCACTGCCATACATATCAGCAATCAGAGCCACATTGGGCTCCCGGCTCATGGCATAGGTCATACCCACCGCCTCCCGTCCCATTCCCAGAAGCAGCGCAATGGGCAGGGCGAACAGCAGGGTTCCCATATTCCCCAGATTCTGAAGAATCAACGTGGGGCTGGCGCTGATCATCTGCTCAATGGAAGCACCCCCGGAGATCCCCAACTTTGCCATGGCAAACACCACACCCATGGACAACATCCTGGAAGCCGCCGGCACATAGCGCTCTCCCACTCCATGGACAGGCTTTGCCAGATACAGAATCAGCATAAATACCATGGCGTACAGCAACGGCAGGAATGTAACAGTGACCTTGCCCAGGGACAGCCGGATTGGCCCGATCAACTCAGCAGCCGTACAGCACAGCAGCACACAAATAAAAAAACCACGATATCTCCTTGTCAGCTCAGACACACGTCTAAACACCTTAATCCACCCCTCCCACATGCAGTTACGCCTCTGAAGCTGCGGCCGCCTCCACGGCCTTTGGCTTTTTATTGTCCGCCAGTATCTCCGCCCGCCTCTCCCTGGTAATACGCAGCCATATTACCGTCAGGACGATTCCGAACACAGTCACTGCAAGCATAAAGATAAAGAACAGCCGGTAGCCCGTAACGCCCGGAAATCTATCCAGAATCACACCTGCGACAAAGGGTGACGTTGCCTCCGGCAGATAACCCAGGCAGCAGATAAAGCCGATTGCAGTCCCCATACACTCCTTGGGGCAGTGGATCTCCTCCATAATGGCAAAATGCATGGTCTGACACACATACATGGAGAAGAAAATCATCAAGCAGGCCACCAGGATCGGAAGGATTCCCAGGGACGGCTGCACAAACAAGATCAGGCACAGGCCGATTCCCAGGCCAATCTGCCCCATAAGCATCACCTTGGAATTGTTGACCCTGTCCCCCAGCACGCCTGCGCCAAAGGAGGCAACCGGGCGGATATACTGGGATGAGGAGGACAGCACTGCCCCCAGCAGCGCGCTGACTCCGAATGCCTCCGTCACGTAGGGGGAGATATAGTAATAACCAGTGCTCAGGGTCAGGGTTGCGAAGATAATACCGATCATCAGCCACACTGTGGGCATCTTCATAGGCTGGGTCAGCATTTTCAGGTTCACGCAGTCACTGCCGTCTCCCTTCTGCTCCTCATTGATATTGCGCAGCAGGAGAATGTCCAGACCCCCCAGGCAGATGGTCATAACAGAGTAAAACAGGATGATGCCGCGGACACCGAAGCTCTCGCTTTTCATCACCGACAGCTGTCCGAATATCAGGGCTGCAACCGCCAGGTACACGGCGTTGGAGATCCCCCACCCGCCCTCAAAGATACCGAAGGCCTTCCCCTGCTCATTGGAGGCTGCCAGAGAGCGGATGGTCTTGGTCAGCGCCGGGAAAAAGAGCATCAGGGCCGTCAGGGCAAATAATCCATGAATCACGATCATGATAAACGGGGAAGGATTGGCCAGCATCACAAGCCCCAAAGCGCCAGTGGATATCATGGCAAAGGGTATCAGCTTCTTGATGGACACACGGTCACAGAT
>URUZ01000469.1 GCA_900551225.1 uncultured Clostridium sp. | reverse complement strand
GAACATATGATGAAATGCAGAAACTGCAGGGCTGAAATTGATGATGAAGTAATGTTCTGTCCCGAATGCGGTACCCGGGTGGAGAGGGATTTTGACACAGATAAAACAGTCCCGCTTTTTGCAACCGCGCCGCCAAAACAGCCGGATATACCGGTTCAATTCTGCCCCAACTGTGGAGCAAAGGCGGAGGCAGGGGCTGAGTTCTGCGAGAACTGCGGACATAGTCTGAAGGAAGCAGCACCAGCACCGTCCACAGCTCCGGCCCCGGAGGGACAGAAAAAAAAGAATCTCCGGCTCCCCTTAGTCATCGGAGGGGCAGCAGCAGCGGTGGTGCTTCTGGCCGTGGGACTGTTTGCCGTGCCACGGGCAGTGAGAGCAATCGCAGGGGCCGGCAGTTCAGGGGAAACACAAGAAGTATTTTATGTGAAGGACAGGGGACTTCATGGCGCCAGCCTGAAGAGCGCTAAGAAGAAGCCGGTAGAGTACACGGAACGTTTTGCGAATGCGGATTCCCTTTACGATGCGGTTTCCGGATTTTACGGCGCCCAGTTTGTCAGCAAGGACGGGAAATACCACTTTTTCATGGAGGACGTAAATTACGACCTGGGAATAACCTATACCCTGTACAGTCAGAGGGGGACCAAGGAACCGGTGAAGATCGACAGCGGCATTCAGGATATGTATCAGGTGACTGATGACAATAAGGTTGTATACATTAAGAACGACAACCTGTATGTCAGCGACCTGAAGGATAAGACGAAGATCGGTTCCGATGTGGATGAGTTCATGCTGGATCAGGAGGGCAAGAATGTCCTCTGGATGGTAGACAGCGGGAATGTGGACGGCGGGTATGATATTTATTATCAGGATCTGGCTATGAAAAAAGACAGGAAGAAGCTGATCAGTGACGGTACGGTGATCAGAGCCAGCTCAGATCTGAATACATTGCTCATGATCAAGGAGGAGTCCCTCTACCTGGTGAGAGATCAGGGAGATGGGGAGAAGCTGGCCGGCGATGTGGAGAATGTCCTGGGGGCAGATCTGACCAAGGGAACATTTTTCTATATAGGGGTTGACCAGGAGTCTGTGAACGCCATGGATTTTGTGGATGACGACATGGCTGCTTCGGATGCACAGATCGCAGAGCCAATACGGGCCAACTATGAGCGGTCCGAGGTGGTGGGCCAGGGATACTGGGCTTACACCAGAACTGTTGTAGATGACCGCTATTATGAGGATATGGACCGGTATAACCAGAAGTTGGAGAGGGACAGCCTGCGCAGGGAGCTGAGCGGTATGGAGATTGAACAGCCTTACCAGACCCTGTACTATTACAGCAATGGGGAAGCCCAGCTGGTCACAGATAAATTTGTGGACTGGAGCGGTTACCCCTTTATAACAGACGGTGATAAGGAGATCAATAAGGATTTCACATCTTACCTGCTGTACCAGCGGGCCAATGACTCCCTGGAGAACAAGGTCAAGCTGTCGGAGCTCTCCTATGCGGAAGAGATTGAGAGCATGATCTATTACGTGAGGGGAAATGACGTGGTAACCTGCCTGTTTGCAGGGGGGAAAGAGACTGAACTGGATCTGGACGGGAAAAGCACTTACAATGCATACAAGGACGTAAAGAACAATCAGCTGTACTGCCATCTGGTGGAGCCGGATAATTACGGCGGCACAGGAGATCTGATATCCATCTCCCTGAGCAGTGACAATGCCGGTAAAATAGAGAATCGTGACAGCGATATAGATGGGATTGAATTGGTATCTGATGGAAATGTATATTATATGAAGGATGTAAATGACCGGTATGTTGGCGATTTATACTGCAACGGCGAGCGGGTTGTGACGGATGTGAGCCGTTACACAGTGGAGCCAGTAAGGGACAGTTCAGCCATTATCTGTGTGGCAGATCCCAGCCGTGAGAGCGGTGACGGAAGCCTGATGTACCTGAAGGGCAGAAAAGCGGAGAAGATTGCGGACGATGTCAGCGATTACCACGCTTTTGGGGAGGACAGCATCGTGGTGCTGACGGACTATAATTACAACCGTTACAAAGGAGAATTGCAGTATTATAATGGCAAAGAGCTGCGGAAGCTGGATTCAGATGTGCGAGGTTTCTTCTATTGAACCCAGGCCATAGGAGGATATAAATCATGAAATGCCCAAAATGTGGAAATGTTTTGTCGGACAGCGCAAAGTTCTGCCCAAAATGTGGGATGAAGCTGGGAGAGGCCGGTGCGCCGGGCCATACTCCGGAACAGGGCAAAAGCCGAAGGCAGGCAGGGGCCCAGAATACCCGGCCTCGCCCGGCAGCTCCAGCACCGCGTCCGCCTCAGGCAGCTCCAGCACCGCGTCCGCCTCAGGCAGCTCCAGCGCCGCGTCCGCCTCAGGCAGCTCCGGCACCGCGTCCACCTCAGACGGCTCCAGCACCGCGTCCGCCTCAGGCAGCTCCATCGCCTCAGCCGCCCCCAAAACGGTCCAATCTCCCTGTGATCATTGCCATTATCGCAGCGGTGCTGGTCATTGGGGGCGCATCGGTGGGGGCCACGTTGTTTGTAGTGAACAGGCGGGAGAAAGCCAGCGTCACCAGTGATGTCTGGTCGGTAACAGAAAGTGGAGGGGGGAGGCAGGAAAACCAGAAGGAGACCATGGCTGAGACCAGCCCGCCTTCCACGGAAGCTTCCACAGCGGTTCCACAGACAGGCAGCACGGCAGCAAGTACAGCTCCGGCGGAGCCGGTGGCTGCCGAGACGCCGGCGGGAGTGGAGGGCTATATTATCCAGGACAGCAGCGTCCGCTATCTGACGGACCAGGATCTGGCGGGACTCAGCACCGACCAGCTGCGCCTTGCGCGGAACGAGATCTATGCACGTCATGGCAGAAAGTTCAAGGATGAGCAGCTGCAGGCGTATTTTAACAGTCAGCCCTGGTACAAGGGGACCGTGGAGCCTGACAGCTTCAAGGATGATGTGCTTCTGAACGATGTGGAACGGAAGAATCTGGAATTAATCAAGGCCAGGGAAGCGGCACTGAACTGAATATAGTTATGAGGAGAGTAAACGTATGAAAAGCTGCAAGAAATGCAATACACAGATGAAAGATGATGCCAAGTTCTGTCCCGTGTGCGGTGCGCCTGCACAGACGCCCGCTCCTCCGGCGGCGGATCCCCAGCCTCCGCGCTCCCGGAAAAAGAGTGCGGCGCCCTTTATTGCCATCTGCGCAGTGCTGATTCTGGCCATGGCAGGAGGCGCGGGATTCTTTGTCTGGAAGATGAAAAGCGGCCAGAAACAGGAAGCTATGGCAAAGGGCGGCGACAGCTGGGACAGCCAGGATAAGCAGACGGAGAAGGAACCACAGACGACTGCGCCAGAGACTACAGCCGCCCCAGAGACCACAGCTGTATCTGAGACCACAGCTGTACCTGAGACCACAGCGGCGCCTGTGACACCCGCCGCCCCTGAAACGGCAGCCCCCCAAGCTGTCCCGACAGAGTACGCAACCATGTATGTGGTCAATTGCAGCGAGTTTATCACCCTGCGCAACAGCCCTTCATCCAGCGCCGGTGAGCTGGCCAAGATCCCCTTGGGGTCAGCGGTCAGCTATGTGAGCACATCCACAGACGGATTTTACCAGGTTGTGTATAATGGGCACACGGGATATGCCCTGGCCTCCTACCTGAGCACGGATAAGCCTGCCGTGCAGCCGGCGCCTGTTGTCAGCGGCACTGTCTATGACACCTTATATGTGGCCAACTGTAATGTAAGCATTACCCTGAGGACCAGCGATTCCACCAGTGCCGGGGAGATCTGCCAGGTTCCCCTGGGTTCTGCTGTGAGTTATGTCTCAACAGCAGGTAACGGATTCTACAAGATCATATACAACGGGCATACGGGATACGCGCTGGCCTCCTATCTGAGCACAGTGCAGCCCTATGTTTCTGCCAACAGCGGGGCTGTCTATGACACCATGTATGTGGTGAACTGCAAAGAGAGCATCACCCTGAGGACCAGCGATTCCACCAGCGCCAAAGAGATCTGCCAGATCCCCCTGGGAGCTGCCGTGAGTTACGTATCCACTGCGGGAAACGGGTTCTACAAGATCATTTATCTGGGTAATACAGGTTATGCCCTGGGCTCTTACCTGAGCTATTAAGGTGGGGGAATGACGAGAAGAATATGGATTACAGGCATCGCGGCAGTTGCCCTGACTGCGGTGATCTGTATCGCAGTTGTCCTGTTTACCGCATTTTCCGTTCCTGCGGTGGCAGAGACAACGGAGACGATGGAGGAGACCGAGATGGAGACAATAACAGCCACAACCGTCCCGGAGACCCGGCCTGTGGAAACCATGGCGGCAGAGACCAGCCGGGAACCGGAG
>URUZ01000468.1 GCA_900551225.1 uncultured Clostridium sp. | reverse complement strand
CGCAGCCACTGACTCTCACGGACGGATGCAGCCAGCTCCGCCCGCGTACCCTTCCACGCCCAACTCCCCACTGACTCTCACGGACGGATGCACTTAGCTCCGCCCGCGTAACCTTCCGCGCCCCCACCCCACACTGACTCTCACGGACGGATGCACTTAGCTCCGCTCGCGTAACCTTCCGCGCTCCCCCTCCACCTCCATCAACACCCGCGTTATATACCCTTCCGGATCTTTCTGCGCAATATCCGCCACCATATAATCCTCATATGCATAAGTCCCCAGTCTAATCTGATGTTCTTCCGCATAATCCAGCATGTTTCTATATGTCTGGTACATGTTCTTATAAACGCCTCTGTGGTATGCGCTAAGATAAGTCCCCTTCCTGCGCTCCCCATTCTTCCCCTTCTTCTTTTTAACAGGTGTACACAAATAAGAGTAATTCAAATAGTTCCCCTTCCTTATATTATCAATCGTAATAATATTCCCCACAAATTCAGGAATATTAGAGGGGTCTCCACCGGAGAACCGGATATACGCTTCCATAAACAATGCAAAGCTGTCGCTGGTCTTGCCCTCCAGGTTCTCCGAGAGCAGCAGATACTCTCCGGGCATCTCAACCAGCTGGATCTCATTGCTGCTGGCCAGAGCCAGGTTCGTCTCCTCCTTCAGCCGCCGGATCATCTCCTTAGTGGCCTCCAATTTACGGATCTCCCGCTGGGCATCCTCATATTTCCGGTCCATCAGTTCCAGAAACAGCTCCGGGTTCCGCTTCTCCAGGTAAATTTTAATATCATTCAGAGACATCCCCAGATTCTTCAGCGTGCGGATTACGATGAATGTATCATACTGATGGATGGAATAATAACGGTAGCCGTTCTCTGTCTGGACCGCTGGCTGAAACAGCCCGATCTGGTCATAATGAAAGAGAACATGTTTCTCAACGTTACAGATTTTGGCAAATTTTCCAGATGTAAAATATTTTTCCTGCATTTTTCAACTTCCTCTTGACTATAAGGTAACCTCATAGTTTATGCTAGGGGAACGTCACTCATTTGTCAAGAGCAGACTGTAATATCGCCTGAAGAATATTCAGGCAGGAGGAAGGTTTCATGAAGTTAATCATCAGTTATCTAAAGAACTACAAAAAGATGTTCCTGCTGAACGTGGTTTCCGTGTTTGGCTTTGCCCTGGTGGAGCTGGGAATCCCCACGATTGTGGCGGGAATGATCGACAACGGCGTGAGCCGCGGGGACGGCGCTTACATCTGGCGCATGGGCCTGGTTATCGCCCTGATCTCCCTTGCGGGTGTGGCGGGCACCATTTTGCTGGGCTACTGCTGCGCTTACCTGTCCACCTCAGTGACACGGGATATCCGCAATGACATGTTTAAGAGAACCCAGGAGTTCTCCCACAGCGAATTCCATGACTTCGGCACCGCATCCCTGATCACCAGAACGGGCAATGACGCGTTCCAGATTCAGATGTTTTTAAACATTCTGCTGCGGACCGCCCTGATGACACCAGTGATGATGGCGGGAAGCATTTTCCTGGTGCTGAGGGCTTCCCTGAGCCTGTCTGTAGTCATTTTAACCACTATCCCGCTGATTGTGGGCGGAGTTATCCTGGTGGCCAGAATCTCTAAGCCGCTCAGTGAGAACCAGCAGACTTCCCTGGAGTCCATCAACCGCATTTCCAAGGAGAATTTAAGCGGCATCCGGGTGATACGTGCATTTACCAATGACAGCTACGAGAAGAACCGGTTTGACGAGGCCAACGTTTCCTATATGGGTTACTCCAAGAAGCTGTTTAAGCTGATGAGCGTAACCCAGCCGGTGTTCTTCCTGATGATGAACCTGGCGGGCATGACCATCTACTGGATCGCCAGCGTGATGATCAGCAAGGGGTCTCTGCAGATCGGAGCCCTGGTGGCGTTTATGGATTATCTGTTCCATGTGATGTTCTCCATTATGCTGTTCTGCCTGGTGTTTATGATGTATCCCAAGGCGGCCGTCAGCGCGCGCCGTATCCAGAAGGTGATGGAAACCAGCCCTCTGATTCACAGCCCTGAATTAAATGCCTGCCCGGTGGACCATATCGATGAGATCGCTTTTGACCACGTGGCTTTCGTCTATCCGGACGGTGAGGAAGCTGTACTTAAAGATGTCTCATTTACAGTGAAACGCGGGGAGACCATTGCGTTTATCGGCAGCACCGGCTCCGGCAAAAGCACCCTGATCAACCTGATCCCCAGGGCTTATGACGTCAGCGCCGGGCATGTGCTGATCAACGGCAGGGACATCCGGGACTATGACCTGAAACAGCTGCGTTCCGCCATTGGATTTATACCGCAGAAGGCCATGCTGTTCTCAGGCACCATCGCCGACAACCTGCGGTACGGCAAAAAGGATGCCACCATGGACGACCTGATCAGGGCCGCCAAGACGGCCCAGGCCTATGACTTCATTATGGAGAAGGGCGGATTTGAGGAGCAGATCACGGAGAATGCCACCAACGTTTCCGGAGGCCAGCGTCAGCGTCTGTCCATCACCAGGGCCCTGGTGCGCAAGCCGGACGTATATGTGTTTGACGACTCATTTTCGGCTCTGGACTTTAAGACGGACGCCAAGCTGCGCCGGGAGCTGAAGAAGGAGACCTCACAGGCCATCGTTATGGTGGTAGCCCAGCGGATCTCCAGTATTATGGATGCCGATCAGATTATTGTACTGAATGAGGGCGCCATCGTGGGGACAGGAACCCACCAAAAACTGCTGAAGGACTGCCAGATCTACCGGGAGATCGCTTTGTCCCAGCTGAGCGAGGAGGAATTATCCCATGCATAGAAAAATGAAACAGATCGGAGAGACACTGGGAAAATTAAAGCCCTTCATTGCTCCTTACCGTTTTCAATTTCTCGGAGCCGTACTTATGATTATTGTCAGCGTGGCGGCCATGACCACCGCCCCCAGGATTGAGGGTATGATCACAAGCCAGCTGGCATCCGATGTGGCGGCTATCACCGCAGGGGCGGAGGGCGCCCGGATTCACTTTGGGGCGGTACAGAGGATTCTGGGCCTGCTGCTTGTAATTTACCTGATCAAGACCGCGTCCCAGATCGTGGGAGCCTTCTGCCTGACCAACTCCATCCAGCACGCCATGCACGATTTACGGAATGAAGTGCAGAATAAGATACGCCGCCTTCCCATCCGGTATTTTGATACCAACAGCTTCGGCGATGTGCTGAGCCGCGTCACCAACGATGTGGAGGCAGTGTCCAACGCTCTGCAGCAGAGCTTTTCCCAGGTGATCGGCGGCCTGCTGACCCTGATCCTGGCCCTGACCATGATGTTCTCCATCAACCCTTTTATGGCCTGCTTCGCTGTCCTGATTATCCCCATTGGAATTCTGATCAGCCGCGGGGTGGTACGGGTCAGCCAGAAGCAGTTCAAGGCCCAGCAGGATTCCCTGGGGGACATGAACGGCGCCATCACGGAGCTGTACACCGGTTACAATGAGATCCTGCTCTTTGGAAGGCAGGAGGAGGCCCGCGCCCAGTTTGCGGAGGTCAACAGCCGCCTGCAGAAGCACGCGTTCAAAGCCCAGTTCCTCTCCTCCCTCATGAGCCCCCTGATCTCCCTGACCACCTACCTGTGTATCGGGGTGATCGCTGTGATCGGCTGTTTCTCCATCCTGGGCGGCACGCTGAGCGTGGGCAACCTGCAGGCGTTTATCCGCTATATATGGCAGATCAATGATCCCCTGTCCCAGGTGTCCCAGCTGTCCTCCCAGATCCAGGCCGCATTTGCAGGCCTGAAGAGGATCTTCGAGATTCTGGAAGAGCCTGAGGAGGTTCCGGTGACCAATGCCGTGCCCCTGATCGCTCCTGCCAGAGGCGAGGTCACATTTGACCATGTCGGCTTTGCCTACAACGACACGCCTGTGATCCGGGATTTTAACGTAACTATAAAGCCGGGACAGATGGTGGCCATCGTAGGCCCCACCGGGGCCGGCAAGACCACGCTGATCAACCTGCTGCTGCGGTTCTATGATGTCAGCAGCGGACGGATACTGGTGGACGGCGTGGATATACGCGATATGGACCGGGAAGACCTGCGCTCCATGTTCGGTATGGTGCTGCAGGATACCTGGCTGTTCTCAGGCACCATTTATGACAACATCCGTTACGGCAATCTGGACACCAGGAAGGACCAGGTGATCGACGCTGCCAAGATGGCCAATGTCCATCATTTCATCCGTACCCTTCCCCAGGGCTACAACATGGTGATCAATGAGGAGGGCAGCAACATTTCCCAGGGTGAGAAGCAGCTGCTGACCATTGCCCGTGCTATCCTCAAAAACCCCCAGATTATGATCCTGGATGAGGCCACCTCCTCTGTGGACACCCGCCTGGAGAAAATGCTCCAGAGCGCCATGTACACGGTTCTGAAGGACC
>URUZ01000467.1 GCA_900551225.1 uncultured Clostridium sp. | reverse complement strand
TGGGCTGAGCCACCTTTTAGATATGGCCACCACAAATACCGCAATCATAATCAGGCCAATTATGGTCTCTAATTGCATTTTCTTCTCCTCCTATTGATTAAGCAACATTACTATCTTTTCGATCCGGCCGGTCGATCAATTAGTTAATGTTATTATAAAGTGGTGCTTGCGCAGATGCAAATTGGTCTTTATACTGTTAAGTATAGGTTGAACCTATATTTATTACATTTTAATATAGTTTTAACATTATATTAACAGCTATTCTCGCACCGGGAGGAATGATTTTGGAATTCAAAGACATTGAGTACGTATGTGCCATTGCCGAGCACAAATCCATTACCAAAGCGGCGGAAGCCCTGTTTATCACCCAGCCCACTCTGAGCCAGTATGTCAAGAACATGCAGCGCCGCCTGGGCATTCATCTGTTCTGTTACGAAGGAAACCGTATTCTCCTGACCCATGAGGGGGAGCTGTTTGTCCTGGAAGGAATGAAGCTGCTCTGTGACCGGGATACACTGATCAACAGCCTGAACAACTCTCAGAAAACAGGTCACGGCCTGTTGAAGCTGGCCATTCCCCTAGGCCGCGGCAGTTACCTGCTGCCCAAGGTACTGCCCGCCTTCCGGGCGCTGTACCCACACGCCCAGGTCAAGCTGACGGAAGGCTCCTCCAGGGAATTGGTCAGCCTGGTCAAAGAGGGCTTCTGCGATGTGGTGGTCATCAATATGCCCTCCTTCCCTCTGCCCATCCACTGTGAAACCCTTGGATATGAGAAAATGCTTCTGGTCATGAGCCGCGAAAGCCCTTACGCCTCTGCTGTGACCTACAACAGCCAGGACCAGGCCCAGGTTCAGCTGTCCCACTTGGCCGAGGCGCCATTTATCCTTCACCAGGCCTATCAGCACACCGGCCAGATCGAGCGCTGCATCTTCAAAAATGCCGGCATCAAGCCCCGGATCATTCTGGAAACCAAGAATCTGGAAGCCTCCTACCGGCTGGCTGCGGGTGGATATGGCCTGACCTTTCTCTCAGAATACCATATCCACCGCATCATGCAGGATGACGAGACCATCAACTGCCAGGTAGCCGACCCCATTACCAGCATGGAGCTGATTGTGGGTTACCGTCAAAAAGGGGAGCTGTCCTTCCTGGCCCAGGAGTTTATCCGGGTGCTGCGCAGCGAATTCTCTCTGATGTAGCCCCGCGCTCTTACACCGTGCTAGGGCCTCCCAGCCTTTTTACCGCCTTCACCGCTTCCACCTGAATGATGGAGAGCAGGGACAGGCCGATTACCACCAGCCACTGCGTACCGTTCAGCAGTGTGAGGCGGAAGGCGCTTTGCAGGGATGGAATAAACAGGATGCAAAGCATAAGCAGAAGCGACACTGTAAAGGAAATGAACAGCCATGGATTCAGGCCCTCTGCCCGTACCCAGATCGGCTCCGTGTTGGAGCGCTGGTTGAATGCGCGCAGCATTTGCGAGAAAGCCAGCGTGCAAAATGCCATGGTCTGGCCCACGGTGTGGCTCTCCATGCGCTCACCGGTCCAGTAGGCCGCAATCGTCATGGCCGCGACAAAGGTTCCCTGGGTTATCACCCGGCGCACCAGGTCCTTCTCAAACAAGGTTCCGGATTTGACCGGTTTATGCTTCATGATATTTTTGCTGGCCGGGTCAACTCCCAGCGCCAGCGCGGGCAGTGTGGCTGTGGCAAGATTTACCCACAGGATATGGACTGCCAGCAGCGGCGCATCCCAGTTGAAAATAGTCGCCGCAAACAGGGTCACAATTTCCGCGATGTTTCCCACCAGCAGGAACTGAATCACCTTCTGAATATTGCGGTAAACCCGGCGCCCCTCCTTAATGGCATAGGCGATTGTGGTAAAGCTGTCATTCAGCAGAATCATATCCGAGGCATCCTTGGCAACATCTGTGCCGGTGACCCCCATTGCCACACCAATATCCGCTGCCTTTAAAGCCGGGGAATCGTTTACGCCGTCGCCGGTCATGGCCGCCACCTCGCCGGTGCGCTTCAAGCTCTGGATAATGCGCAGCTTGTCGGCAGGGGATACCCGTGCAAAGACCGTGGCCGTTTTTACCGCTTCGTCCAGTTCATTATCCGACATATGATCCAGTTCCTCACCGGAAATCACCGTATTCCCCTCCCTGAAGATTCCCAGTTCTCTGGCAATAGCAAGGGCTGTCACCTTGTGGTCACCTGTAATCATAATGGTACGTATTCCCGCCGAGAGACAGGTGCGCACCGATTCAGCCACTTCCCCGCGGGGCGGGTCCATCATGCCTGCCGCGCCTATGAAAGTCATATCAAACTCTAAATCCTCCTCTTCATCATCAGGAATGACAGAAAGTATCCGCTTTGCAAACCCCAGCACCCGCAGAGCGTTTTCCGACATTTTCAGGCAGAGCTTTGCAATATTGGTTCTGTCCTCCTCTGTAATGGGCCTGATTCCCTGAGCTGTCAGGATATGCGTACACAGCGGCAGCATTTCATCCACAGCGCCCTTAGTATAAGCAGTCCATCTGCCCCCGATCCGGTGAACCGTGGTCATACGTTTCCGGTCGGAATCGAAGGGCTGCTCAAACAGGCGCGGGTATTCTGATTCCAGGGCCTCATGGTTGATTCCGAACGCCTGTGCCATGTAGATCAGCGCCCCTTCGGTGGGGTCGCCTATGATCCCGCCCTTCCGGTCAGGGTCAAGGCTTGCGTCATTACAGAGAGCCGCCCCATAGACCAGTTCCTGATATACCTGGGGGTGCTGGCCTGCCGCTTCCCCGATAGGCGTTATATTACCTGCCTCAAAATCCCCGTTGACCGCAATGTGCGTCACGGTCATCTTATTCAGGGTCAGAGTACCCGTTTTGTCAGAGCAGATCACAGTGGCGCTGCCGAGAGTTTCCACGGCAGGCAGTTTGCGGATCAGGGCATTTTTCTTTGCCATGCGCTGCACGCCCAGCGCCATTACAATCGTAGCTGTGGCGGGCAGGCCCTCCGGAATAATGGAGATGGCCAGAGAGATGGCCACCAGAAATTGTGGAACCAACGGGCGCTGGTACAGCGCGCCGATGATAAAGATCAGAACACATACGATCAGGCCCGCCACAGTCAGCGTTTTCCCCACCGCATTCAGTTTCCGCTTAAGCGGAGTGTCCAGTTCGTCCTGATGGTCAAGCATCCCGGCAATGTTACCCACCTCGGTATTCATACCGGTGGCAGTCACCACGCCTGCAGCCCGGCCATAGGTAACGGTTGCTGAAGTATATACCATATTGCTGCGGTCGCCCAGCGCGCAATCCTCCGGCAGCAGTTCGTCCGCATCCTTTTGCGAGGGCACGGATTCGCCGGTGAGGGAGGCTTCCTGTACTTTAAGGTTGGCGGAATCAATGAGGCGCATGTCGGCGGGAACCATATCTCCATCGCCAATCAGCACCACATCGCCCACAACCAGCTCGCTGGCCGGAACGATGCTTTCTTCCCCCTGGCGCAGTACACGCGCCGTGGGGGCGCTCATGCTGCGCAGGGCTTCCAGTGAGGACTGGGCCTTTTTTTCCTGCACAATACCAATCACCGCATTGATCACCACGATTGTAAATATAACCGCCGCTTCCGTCCACTCCTGCAGCACTGCGGAAAATGCCGCCGCGCCCACCAGAATAAGCACCATGGGGTCAGCAATCTGCGCTTTCAGCATTTGAAGAATGGTTTTCGGCGGTTTCCGGCGCAGCTCATTGCGCCCGTTTTGTCTTAGCCTTTCGGCTGCCTCAGCATCGCTCAGTCCCTTCTCTGAGGTATGTAATATTTCATACACCTCATCAGGTTTTTGTGTGTGCCAAGGCTTCTGTCTGTGATTATCCATATTGGATAGACCACCCCTTTCTTAATAAAATTTTTTTATGTTCTGACCGCCCTCAGGCGTTAGCCAGCGAAAAAAGATACACAAAAAGACATAGCCTGCCTCCCCTATAAAAAAGGGCGCAGGTTATGCCTGTATATGAAAAAAACGATTCAGTTTATAAACATTGTGTGAGTTACTTCGGTCGGCATCGCTACTGTCGGCGTCGTCCATATTTTACAGCGTAATTCCTTTCTCATAGATATTGTGCATTATTATATGGGATACAAGGTCTGGTGTCAACAGTATACTGAAAATTCTCACATTTTCTTTACACCTTGAATCCCAGCCATACCCTCCACTAATACACCAAGGTTGACAGGTATGATATCCTTAGGATATCAGGGAGGTATATCGCATATGAACACATATAAGACCAATGAAGTAGCCCAGATTATCGGCATCCACGCAAACACCGTGCGCCTGTACGAATCCTGCGGACTCATTCCCCAGCCTGTCCGCAGGAGCAACGGCTACCGGGTTTTCACAGACCTGCACATTGAACAGTTCCGCCTTGCCCGCGCTGCCCTTCAGGTGGAAGTGCTGCAGAAC
>URUZ01000466.1 GCA_900551225.1 uncultured Clostridium sp. | reverse complement strand
CTCACCCACTACGTGATAGACCGCCCGCTGACGCATCCAGGCGCGGGTGTAGGGAAAAGGCGTCGGTAGCTCAGGGTATTCAACGGAGTAGCCCTTATAATATGAATAATTTAACTTAAAGAGAGCTGTAAAATGGCCCCCAATTAAAATTGGCCTGTTTTACAGCTCTCTTTTATAACCTTTTAAATAGCTTGGTTCCTGCGAAACTTTCACCAATTAATGGGAATTCACCGGCTCATGACGCTTTTTTTCTCTCTCCCCCCCGCGCCTGGAAGAACCAGCGGGTGGTCTTATACCCAGTGGGTGAGAGGCGGGAGCCTCCCCGTCCACAGCTCCTGCCTTTCACGGACGGATACATCTAATTCCGTATGCGTCCCCTTTTCCGCGCCTATTTCTTATACCAGTTAACACGCATTCATTTTTTTACATGGGACTTTTTCACGGCCTGGATTTTTATATCCTCTGCCGGCAGAGGCAGCTATAGGCAAACCGGCAAGCCCTAGATGTTTAAAGATTAAACTGTAGAATTTATACAAATGACATAGAAAAAACATGGGTGTTTAAAAATGCACCATATTTTGTGCTGAATCCTGTTTTCTCAGCCATCATTTCCAGATACAATAAACATAATGAAACACATAGGAGGTATTTTATGAGAGATTCAATTCAGAAGTATTTTCAGATGGGCACAATTCTGTGGATGAGCTATCCGCCGGACAGGTATGACCAGGTGGAGGCGGTGAGAAAGCTGGCGGGGGATGAATTCTTTACTGCCATTGAAGTGACCCAGGTCAAGGAAGATGCAGACAGGGAAGCGTACAGGAAGCTGTTGGACCAGTCCCACATGAAGGTCTGCTATGGTGCGCAGCCCAGGCTTTTGGGAACCGGATTAAACCCCAACAACCTGGTGGAGGAGGAAAGGCTGAAGGCTGAGAGGACGCTGCTGGAGGCAGTGGATGAGGCAGAGTATCTGGGGGCAAAAGGGATCGCCTTCCTGGCTGGGAAATGGGAGCAGGAGACAAAGGAAGAGGCTTACGGGCAGCTTCTTAAGACCACCCGCAATGTGTGTTCCTATGCAGCCCAAAAGGGGATGATGGTGGAGCTGGAGGTATTTGACTATGACATGGATAAGGCGGCGCTGATCGGTCCGGCTCCCCTTGCGGCCCGGTTCGCCGCTGATATGAGGATGACTCACCGGAATTTCGGCCTGCTGGTGGACCTGTCACATTTCCCCACCACCTATGAGACTTCACAGTTTGTGGTGCGGACCCTGCGGCCCTATATCACCCACCTGCATATTGGCAATGCGGTGGTGAAGCCTGGGTTTGAGGCATATGGGGACATGCATCCGAGATTTGGTTTCCCGGACAGCGCCAATGACACGGGAGAGCTGCTGGACTTCTTCCGCGTGCTGAAGGAGGAGGGGTTCCTGAATGCGGCAGACCCCTACGTGCTGTCCATTGAGGTGAAGCCCTGGAAGGACGAGGACGCAGAGATCGTGCTGGCCAACACAAAACGGGTGATCAACAGGGCGTGGGCTTTGCTGGAGGATTGATCGGTTAAGCCGGGATCTGTGACCAGGATTTGCCCAGGAGGAGAACCGGAGTTGCGGGGAGGCGACCTAGGCTTGCGCAGGGTAGTCAGGGCTTGCGGGGAGGCAGTCAGGACTTGCCCAGAAGCCGCCACAAGGTGGTGCGGCAGATTCCCAGGCGGCGGGCGGCCTGACTTTGGTTGCCGCCGCATTCCGCCAGCACGGCTGTCAGAATGTCTTTCTCAATCTCAGCCAGAGGCTTCCTCAGATCCAGGGTGTCCGGGAGGGTGACAGGCTGGGGGGATAAACGGTCCTCCGTGGTCAGGCATTTTATCACCTGGTCCTCCTGGATGTAGGCGGACTGGGCGGAGGCCACCAGGGAGGCCAGGACGCTTCTGAGCTGGGTCAGGTTGCCTGGCCAGGGGTAAGCGGCCAGGCGCTCCATGGCTTCGGGGGCAGGCCCGATTATCTGGCAGCCCAGCTCCATGTTCAGGGAACTGACAGCAAGGCCTGCCAGAGCCGGGATCTCCGCTCTGCGCTGGCGCAGAGGAAGCAGTGACACGGTGAGGCAGGAAAAAAGGCGGGCCAGGTTCTCCACCCCATCGGGCAGCTTCTTGCCGGGGGTCACGGCACAGGACAGCAGCACCCGGTTGCGGCCGCAGAGGCTGCTGTCCCGGATCATGGAGGTGAGGCGTTCCAGTTTCTGGGAGGACAGTGCTTCCAGACCGCAGAAGTATATGGTACTGTGGTTGGAATTAAAGGGGGAGTCAATGTGGCTGGTGAGGAAATTCCAGGCCTTCTCCCCCAGGCTGTTAAAATTGATCATCACATAAGGGTGGGCGCTCCACTGGCTCTGGGTGTAGATAAATGCGGCCAGCGCCTCCTTGCCGGTACCCTTCTCGCCGGTGATGAGAACCGGCAGGGGAAGGGCAGCCATCTGCTCCAGGCTGTGGCTGCTGGTGAAGGCGGTGTCCGGTATGTTTACTTCGTTTTTAAGAAACACCTCCGCAGCCTCGGACCGGGTGTAATAGGAAATGTCGTTTTTAGCGGCAGGCAGCGATGATTTAGAGGGCTTTAAATAAAAGGCGGTGTGGGCATCTCCCTCCAGCTCCAGAATTCGTTTTGAGGACTGGATCAGAGTGCTTCCCCTGCGTTTCACCATATCCAGGTCCGCGTTGTCCAGGCTGGTCAGATCCTTTCTGGTCAGGGCAGCGGCCTCCTTCTCGCCCAGGAAGCGGGCGGAGGAATAGACCAGGGACTGGCGGCTGTCATAGACCAGCACATCACTGCTGCTGCTGCGGATTACCTGATCCAGGAACCGGCCGCGGCGTTTCTCCCGGGCATAGCTCATGCAGAGGTCAAATGCAGTGTCAACGGTCTCGCGGATACTCTCCTTGCTGGAAATAATTGGAATATACTGAAGCCCGCAGCGCCGCACCAGATGATCCAGGCACATGCCGGTGATGACCATTTGAACATTGCGGGATTTCAGGCTGTGAACTACATCCGGGGCCTGGTCGGCGTCATTAACAGTGCAGATGTCCAGGGGGATCTGAAGCAGGTCCCGCAGCCGCCCCGCGCAGTCGGTGATGGAGGGGAAGCCCAGAATGGCAAAGGGCTTGCCAAAGGTCTGGGCGATCTTAACGGCGTGGAGGATGTCGCTGAAGGAGTATTTGATCTCCAGCACAGGGACAGGGGAAAAAGACTTGATCATGGCCGCAGTTTCCCCGCGGGAGAGGATCACGTCATACCCCTGGTCCAGTGCCTCCCTGGCGAACTCGGCTCCCTCCTGGAGATTGCCCACGTGGGTGTCCAGGGTGAGGCCGTCGAATTCCAGAGCGATCTCCCGCATGATTTCTTCCATTTTTTCATTGGGAGCGATTCCCAGCATTTTGACAGTGACAGACTCCATATTTGATCCCAGCCTTTCTTGAAATGTTTAATATATAGACATATTATAAGGCGTATTCGAGAGAAGTGCAAATAAAATATAATTAATATGGTTGCAATAATAAACGATATGAGAGGAAAATAAGATATGAAAATTGTGATATTAGATGGATACACAGAAAATCCCGGAGATTTGAGCTGGAAGGGTCTTGAGGAGCTGGGAGAAGTGACGGTTTACGACAGGACGCCAAGTGATGACGAGGAGATTATCCGGCGGATTGGGGACGCCGAGTGCGTGTACACCAATAAGGTGCCTCTGTCTGAAAATGTGTTTGAACGGTGCACTGGCATCAAGTTCGTGGGCGTGCTGGCAACAGGATACAATGTTGTAAATGTGAAGGCTGCCAGGGCCAAGGGAATTCCTGTATGCAATATCCCCACCTATGGTACCGCGGCAGTGGGGCAGTTTGCCATTGCCATGCTGTTAGAGATCTGTCATCATGTGGGACATCACAACCAGGCGGTTCACGACGGCCGCTGGGAATCCTGTCCGGACTGGTGCTTCTGGGATTATCCGCTGATTGAGCTGGACCAGAAGGTGATGGGGGTCATCGGCTATGGGCGTATCGGCCAGTCTACAGGGCGCATCGCTCAGGCACTGGGTATGAAGGTGCTGGCGTATGATGCACACAGAGTGCCGGAGCTGGAGAGCGAAACCTGCCAGTATGTGGATCTGGAGACGCTGCTGCGTGAGTCTGATGTAATCTCCCTTCACTGCCCGCTGTTCCCTGAGACGGAGGGGATTGTTAATAAGGAAAATATTGGGAAAATGAAGGATGGGGTTATTATATTAAATAATTCCAGGGGACCTTTGATTGTGGAGAAGGATCTGGCTGAGGCTCTGAAGTCCGGGAAGGTGTATGGGGCTGGGCTGGATGTGGTTTCTACGGAGCCGATTAGGGGGGATAATCCGCTGCTGGATGCGCCTAACTGTATTATTACGCCTCATATTTCCTGGGCTCCTAGGGAGAGTAGGCAGAGGCTGATGGATATTGGGG
>URUZ01000465.1 GCA_900551225.1 uncultured Clostridium sp. | reverse complement strand
ATGTTCCTCATCGGACGTCTGCACCAGATCGCCGGGGATGCGGCCAGCGCCAACGCCATGTTTGACCAGGTGGTGGGCAATTACCCGGATTCCGAGTATGCGGCCAAGGCCCAGAACGCCAGAGGTTATTAGTCATTTAATATTAAAATAGAAAAGACATTACGAAAGAGATATAACAGCTCTTTTGTGATGTCTTTTTTTATTGAAGCCGGGGAAATACCGGTGGGGCCGGGTTTCACCGCAGATTGCAGTATGAAAAGGAGAGAACGACTATGGAACAGCAGATATTTACCTATGAAGCGTCCGGGCAGACGCTGGTGATCCATCTTCCCAAAGAGATCGATCACCATAATTGCAAAAGCCTGAAATACGAGACGGATCTATTACTGGAGGAGAACTATATTCACCGGATCGTATTCGACTTTTCTAATACCCAGTTTATGGATTCCTCGGGAATCGGAGTGCTGCTGGGGCGGTTTAAGCAGATGAAGGCCAGCGGCGGCACAGTCACCTACTGCGGAGCAGGCACCCAGGTACAGCGGATACTGACTGTGGCGGGAATGGCCAAACTGATCCGCGGGTTTGACGATATAGAATCAGCAATAGAGGGCTAAAATAAGGAGACCAAAAAATAATGGAGGATAAGACAATGGAAACAAAGAAGGAACATCTGCGGATGGAGTTTAGCAGCCTGTCCCAGAACGAGGAATTTGCAAGGGTGGTGACGGCTGTGTTCATGAGCCGTTTAAATCCCACTCTGCCGGAGATTGAGGATGTGAAAACGGCTGTGTCTGAGGCAGTAACCAATGCGATTATCCATGGCTACCAGGGCGGCGAAGGTACCATTTATATGGACATAGCGGCAGAGGAAGGTGAGGAGACGGCCCTGAATGTCTGCATCCGCGACACCGGTGTGGGCATACCGGATGTGGAGAAGGCCATGGAGCCCATGTACACCACCGATGACTCCGGCGAGCGGTCCGGTATGGGCTTCTCTTTTATGGAGGCCTTTATGGATGAGGTGGAGGTGGAATCTACCCCCGGAAAGGGAACTTTGGTGACCATGAAGAAGTTCATCGGCAGGTGACGGCGATGGATGAGACCATGAAATTAATTGCACGGGCTCACGAAGGGGATAAAACAGCCAGGGACCAGTTGGTGATGGATAATGTGGGACTGATCTGGAGTATCGTCCGCCGGTTTGCCGGGCGGGGATACGAGATGGAGGATCTGTTCCAGATCGGCAGCATCGGCCTGATGAAGGCCATTGATAAATTTGACACGTCCTTTGACGTCAGGTTCTCCACTTACGCGGTGCCCATGATCACCGGGGAGATCAAACGTTTTTTAAGGGACGACGGTATGATCAAGGTCAGCCGCTCTGTGAAGGAGATGGGCCTCCGCGTCAAATGCGCCAGGGAGGAGATGACCTATGCACTGGGCAGGGAACCAACCATTGAGGAGATAGCAGGCTCACTGGGGGCCAGCCGTGAGGAGGTGGCGGCATCCCTGGAGGCGGGAGCTGAGGTGGAATCCCTCTACCGGCCTGTGGGCGGAAGCGATGACAACCAGCTGTGCCTCATGGACCGTCTGGAGGAGGAGAACAATGCCCACGAGGAACTGCTGAACCGGTTGGTGTTAAAGGAACTGCTGGACGGACTGGAGGAAGGGGAGAGGGAGATCATCACCCGCCGGTATTTCTTCAACCAGACCCAGACGCAGATTGCCCAGGATCTGGGAATCTCCCAGGTCCAGGTATCACGTCTTGAAAAAAGAATATTAAAAGCAATGCGAAAACGTTATGAATCTTAAGTTCGAATAAAATTGCCACATTAAAACCATACTATCATCAGAAGCCAATTAAACACCAACACGATTAATAGAAAAGGATGTGAAGTCAAATGATAGGCTTAGGAAAACATGTATGGGGTGTGCTGGCGATTGTGGCCGGCCTGGTCCTCACAGGAGCTGTTATCTGGTACTGCTTGTTCGGCTTCCAGAAACGGGACTTTGAAAAGGAAGGCACGCTGGTGCAGGTTGACGCGCCGGAGCAGTGGAGTCAGGTCTGCCCCGCATTTGTCACAGAGCCGGCGTCCGTAGTGGTGGATGAAGCGTTATGAGCAAGACCGTTTATGTGAAACTCAGCGAAATTACAGAGGTTCATCAAAAGGATGTATTCCTGAAGGACGTGGCAGATGTGTTCTGCGATGACAAGAACGTACAGAATAAATGCAATGCCATGAAGATCACAACGATCCGGAGGGATGAGAAGCACAGATATGTGATGAGTGCTCTGGACGTCATTGAAAAACTGACGAAGCTGGATCCCACAATCCAGGTGAACAGCGTGGGGGAGATGGATTTTATTATCGCTTATCAGCCGCCATTGCCCCCCATGTACACCTGGGAATGGATCAAGACAATCTTTGTCTGCGCAGTCTGTTTCTGCGGAGCCGCATTTGCCATTATGACCTTTAACAATGATGTCAGTGTCACTGACGTGTTCGGCGAGATCTATAAACTGGTAATGGGCAGTGAGTCCAGCGGGTTTACTATTTTGGAGATCAGCTATTCTATTGGGCTGGCCCTGGGAATTATTGTCTTTTTCAACCATTTTGCTGCGAAAAAACTGAATACGGATCCGACTCCTTTGGAAGTGGAAATGCGCCTTTACGAAGATAATGTAAGCAAGACTCTGATTGCGCAGGCCGACAGAAAGGAGACCAAGATTGATATTACTTAAGCAGATATTTCTCGGCTTTACAGGCCTGTGCGCCGGCGGCGTTATAGCGGCCGGCGTTTACGCGTTCCTGGTCATCATCGGTATCTTCCCTAGGCTCATGGATAAAACCCATACGGTAAAGCACGTTCTTCTATATGAAACGGTGATTACCCTTGGCGGAATTCTGGGAAACGTGTCGGATCTGTATGAGCTTCCCCTTCATATGGGTGAGTTTTTTGGCCCTCTGTTTTTGGGGATATTTGGAATTTCTGTGGGGATCTTCGTGGGCTGTCTGGTGATGTCCCTGGCGGAGACCCTGAAGGCCCTGCCTGTTATCAGCAGGAGAATCCATCTGGCGGTGGGCCTGCAGTATCTGATTCTGTCAATTGGGCTTGGGAAATTGATGGGCGCTTTGGTTTATTTCTGGAACGGCTTCGGAAACCAGACATAGAAACGTTTGTAAAACGGTAGAAAAGGAGATCAGCAGTGGAAGTTGACAAACAAAAATATGACGAGTATGTAAAACAGATTACACCTGTGCACAGCCTTGCAAAGAACATGGCCTGCGCATTCCTGGTGGGCGGCATCATCTGTACCCTGGGGCAGTTTATGATGAACATTATGACCAAGAATATGGGCATGGAGAAGGAGGCGGCGGGGGCCTGGATGCTTCTGGAGCTGATCTTCTTAAGTGTGCTTCTCACCGGCCTGAATGTGTACCAGAAGATAGTAAAGTTCGGCGGCGCGGGCGCCCTTGTGCCCATCACCGGATTCGCAAACTCAGTGGCCTCACCTGCCGTGGAGTTCCAGGCTGAGGGCAATGTATTCGGCGTTGGATGTAAAATATTTACAATTGCCGGACCGGTAATTCTGTATGGGGTGCTGGCTTCATGGATATTGGGATTGGGGCTGTATCTGCTGCAGGCGGCGGGGATCATCGCGGCTTAGATAGGCGCGGAAGGGGACGCGGACGGAAATTAAGGTGCAGCAGTGGGTGAGAGCCAGAAGTTCATGGCTCTCACCCACTGCGTTGAGACCGTCCGTTGGCGGTTCATGGTACCAGAGGAATGGGAATTAGCCATACATAACTATTGTGAATGACCTATATTTTGTTGTGAATGACGTGTTTTTGAAGAAATATATTGAAAAATTGCCATTGGGAATTAGAATAGAATCAAATGGGATCACCCCAAAATAGGAGGTGGGTATGGAGTATTCGCCATCTAAAACAACAGATAATGCCAAAGATATGGCCCGGTTCTCCAGGCCTTCTTTGCTTGGTAAATCCATATCTAACAGGGCCTTGCTTCAAAGGATGCAGGATATGGGAACTAGTGTCATTTCCCCTGTTGAATCTGATTCGGATGGTTCCTGTCCATATGGTTTAGAATTTGAAGATGTCAGACAGCATCGCAGACGTAGCCAGTTCAAGGCGTATTCCGGGAATTCATCTCCACTGCCAATTAACCATTCAACAGAAGGCAATATCATACAGCGAGCTCCCAGTGATGAATACAAAGGAGGGGCGGAGTTGGAAAAATCTAGTATATACCAACTTCGATACATTCCAGTTATTCCAGGTTCAGGGTTTTGGCCTCCTGAAATGGTAGTTGAGGGAATTAAGGGGCTGAACCTGGAGGGCGTAGTTCCTGTAATTCCCGATCAGATATCCCCACAAGAGCAACAGTACATGGAAAGACTTTGTGGAGAAAACTGGGCCCTGACAATAGAACCATATGGAGAAATTGAAAAAGCAGAACGTTTTTTTCAAAAGGCATTAACTATTGAACCTGAAAATGGTGCTGTTTACTACAACTTGGCGAATATTTATTATA
>URUZ01000464.1 GCA_900551225.1 uncultured Clostridium sp. | reverse complement strand
ACTCTACTGCGTCCGCACCCCAGTCATCGTCTGCTGCACAATACTCTCCATCATATCCGCACTGAGTGATCCCGATACATAACCAAATATATTACCCTCAGTGTCAATCATAAACGTAGTCGGGAAGGAGCGTATGGCATACTGGTAGAATACGTCTCCGGTAGTATCCATCACCACCGGGAAGGTGTAGCCGTTATCTGTCAGGAAGGCTTCAACCTCAGGCTGCGACACATCATTATTGTTGGGATTCTCCGCTGTCTTGGGGTTGGCCACGCCGATGACCACCAGATCCTCCTCGTTGCCGCCGTAGCGTTTATACATGGCTTCAATCTCCGGCATTTCCCGCTGGCACGGTCCGCACCAGGTGGCCCAGAAGTTCAGGAACACGGTCTTGCCCTTGTAGTCCGACAAGGTGTGGGTGTTGCCGTACTGGTCGGTCAGGGTGAAGTCAGGAGCAGGAAGGACCTCCGGCGCGGTGGTTTCCTCTGCAGTTGTCTCCGCTGCTGAAGTTTCGCCGGCTGCAGCCGTCTCCGGGGCGCTTGAAGCCTCAGTCTCCTCCTTGGATTCCTCTGTGGGCACGGCAGCCGCAGTGCTCTCCCCGCCGCCAGGCGTCTTAGGCGCTGTTTTGTTGGTACCGCCTCCGCCGAAGGAGGACAGATAACTGGTGATTCCGTTCATATAGCCTGTGAAGGTCATAATACCCATTAAGATCAGCAGGGCGCCGCCGATTTTAACCGTATAGCGCACCACGCTCTGGTGAGTCTTGAAAAAGTCCAGCACGGTTCCCGTGAAAATGCCCACCGCCAGGAAGGGGATCACAAACCCAATGGTATATACGCCGATCAGCCAGAACCCGTGAATCTTCTGCCCCGCTGAGGAGACCATCAGCAGCACGCTGCCCAGGGTAGGGCCTACGCAGGGCGTCCATGCGAAGCTGAAGGTGAAGCCCAGCACCAGGGCAATCAGGGGGTTCATGGTAAAACGGCTTAAGTTGAAGGGGAGGCGATGCTCTTTTTCAATAGCGCCGGAATGACCCAGGGCTCCCAGCTGGTACAGGCCGAACAGCACCATAATCATGCCGCTGATCCTGGCGAACCAGGCCCGGTTGTTGCTGAAGAACATCCCCAGCGCCGAGAAGCCGAAACCCAGCACGAAAAACGTAAAACTGATTCCCAGGACAAAGAACAGGGTATTGACCATCACCCGCTTGCGGGGGTAGGTCACCCGTCCGTTCTCATCTACGGTTCTTGCTCCGCCTGCCAGGTAACTGACATACAAAGGCACCAGCGGAAGCACGCAGGGGGAGAAAAAGCTGAGCAGCCCCTGTAAAAACACTGTAATGACCGGAACTCCGGTTCCTAATGAAAAACCCATAAACATCTCCTCTCAAATACGCTGTCATCAAATTGCAAATAAATCGTTCATTGCCTCACTCATGGTGGGATGGGTAAATATTCCGTCCCTGAGCACAGTATATGGCAGGCCGGCGTTCATCACAACCTTAACCATGTTAATCATCTCCTGGGAATCAGAACAGAAGAGCTGCACGCCCAGCACCTTGCCGGTGTCCGCATCCACCACTGCCTTCATAAGCCCGGCAGGGCGGTCCAGCAGCTTTGCCCGTGGAATGGTGCTCACCTTCAGGCGGCCCACCTTCACGTTATAGCCCGCTGCTCTGGCCTCAGCCTCATTCATGCCGATCCGTGAGAACGGCGGATCTACAAATACGCTGAAGGGAACTTCCCCTCTGTTCTCTGTGGTGCGCCCTCCGTCTCCCAGAATCTGGGATATCACAATGCGGGAATCATCCAGGGAAATGTAGGTAAACTGCAGTCCGCCCTTCACATCGCCCATAGCCCAGATATGGGGCACGCTGGTGCGCAGTCCCTCATCCACCTTCACCGCGCCCTGGGGCGTCAGCTCCACTCCGGCAGCCTCCACATTCAGACCTTCCAGGTTGGGCCGTCTCCCGGTAGCCACCAGAATGGCCTCCGCTTCTGCCTCAAAGACGCCCTCCGGCGTGTCTGCGGTAAGCTTCACGGTATTCTCTCCGTCGGCAACTGACTTGATCCTGGCACCCTTTACAATGCGGATGCCTCTGGCCTCCAGTGTCCCGGCCACCTCTGCGGCCACCTCCCCGTCATCCCGGGGCAAAAACTCCGGGCCGTCCTGTACGATGGTCACTTCAGAGCCGAAATTGGCGTAAATCGAAGCAAATTCCAAGCCGATATATCCGCCTCCTATGACCAGCAGGCGCTTTGGCAGCTGTTCCAGCTCCATCATGGTATCGCTGGTGTAACAAAAGCGGCTTTCCTTAATGCCCTCAATGGGAGGAATGAACGGCCTGGAGCCGGTGTTGATAAAGATCCTGTCCCCTTCCAGCAGCTCCACGCTGCCGTCCGCCATGGTCACCTCCACATGGCGGCTGTCGGTGAACCGCCCGGCTCCGGTGATTACCTCAACTCCGGCCTGTAGATCCAGCTTCTCAAAATTCTTCTGTCTGAGGCCGGATGTAAGCTTCCGTTTACCCTCAATCGCCTTGCGGTAGCGCTGCTGCTTCTCCGGGAAGCTGCCGCCTGCCGCCTCCGCGGCTTTGGACTGGTTCTCCAGGTATTTGGTGGGGATGCAGGCAACATTGATACAGGTTCCACCGTACATGGCTGAAGATCTCTCCACCATAGCCACCGTCTGCCCGGCCTTTGCCAGGGCTCCTGCCAGGGTCTTGCCGCCTTTGCCAAAACCAATAATAATATGATCAAACTTTTTCATAAATAACTCCTTTCAATTCTGCCCGAAGATCTTTTGGTCCAGGGTATCTATGGTCACATGTTCAAGCCGCTTCCTGCACTGCTCATTTAAATCATCAAAAATCTCGTCCATCAGCCCCGCCATTCCTGAGGCCACCAGGCATTTCATATCCGTATCCCCGCTCTTCCAGGCAGTATCTACAAACCGGATATCCAGCACATTGGCAATGGACGCAAGGGTTACCTCCCTGGCATCAGCCGTAAACAGATATCCTCCCTCACTTCCTTCCCTGGTCTTAAGCAGCCCCGCTTTCTTAAGTTTTGACATTACCTTGCGCACCCTTGCCGGGTTGGTGCAGATATTCTCCGCTAATTCATCACTGGACAGCACCTTCGCCTTGTGATTCAGATATACAAGCGCATGAACCGCCACACAAAAATCACTGGTCATCTTCTTTCCCCCTGTGTCTTAACTAACATTTTTGATCTGTAATCTTTTTATTTACATTTTGTACTGTAACTATAGCAGATACAGTTTTGTTTGTCAAATGTTTTTTATATAAAAATGCCCCTTTCTCTTCTCCCTGCGGAAAAAAGAAAGGGGCTGGCCTGTCAGCATGCCCTGATGGGGATTACATTATGGTAGTGGATATCCCCATAGCAATAGTCTGCTATTTTCACTTCCACAGAGAACGCCTTTTTCATGTTCTCCTCAGTGATGGTTGCGCCGGCTTCCCCATAGAAGCTGGTGCCGTCCCTGTTTAAGATCAGCGCCAGGTCCGCGATCTTTAAGGCATGGGCCGGGTAGTGGGTGTTGATGATGGCCGCAATCCCGCGTTCCCGTGAGAGCTGCCTGATGATGTCCAGAATGACCAGCTGGTTCTTAAAATCCAGATTGGACTCCGGTTCATCCAGTATGAGCATCTCAGGCTGAGTGCAGAGCGCCCTGGCGATCAGAACCATCTGCAGTTCTCCGCCGCTCATCCTGCTGCACTGCTTATCTTTTAAAAACCTGATCCCCACCTCCTCCATGGCCGTCTCCGCAATAGCCAGGTCCTCTTTGGAGGGCTGGGCGAAGAGGCCCAGGCGGGCAGATCTCCCCATCAGCACCATCTCCATGGCCGTATAGGAAAGGGAGATCCCCTTGGACTGGGGCACATAGGCGATCCGCTTCCAGATGCGGCCATGGCTCATTGTCTCTATGGCTGTGCCGTCTATCCGGGTCTCCCCCCTGTTCCATTTCAACAGGCCCATCATGCACTTGAGCAGTGTCGTCTTTCCCACGCCGTTGGGCCCCAGAACCGCCAGGACCTGGTTCCCCTCCAGGGAAAATGATATATCGTGGAGGATCTCCCCGGAGCCATAGCCGAAATTCCCGTTGATAACTTCGAAGTTCATAGCTTTGCACCTCCTGTCCTGCGCAAAAGGATGATGAAAAACGGCGCCCCGATGATGGCCGTCAGAATGGATACCGGTATTTCCGCAGCCGTGGCCGCCCTGGAAGCCGTGTCTATCACCACCATGAAGGCCGAGCCCAGACCCATGCTCACGGGTATGATCTTCCTGTTGTCGCTCCCGTAGAGCATCCGGGCGGTATGGGGAATCAGAAGGCCCACCCAGCCCACCTGCCCGCACAGGGACACGCAGGCCGCCGTCACCAGGGTTGCCGCGGCCATGACAGCCAGCCGGAGCTTTTTTACATCGATTCCCAGAGCCTTGGTCTCGTCCTCCTGAAGGGAAAGGATGTTGAGCCGCCACCGCAGCAGAAAGAGCACCGTCACGCCTATTATAATGAGGGGAATTCCCACCGCCAGCCCACTGTATGTGGCCCTGGAC
>URUZ01000463.1 GCA_900551225.1 uncultured Clostridium sp. | reverse complement strand
GCCTTCCATTCTGTGCCCCTTGCCCTTTAGATCCATCCCCGTTCCAAACTTTGAGCCCGTTCCCTTGGGCCGTTCCGTCCGTCTCCCATGGCTCTCACGAACGGATGAATCTAACCCCTCCGCCCGCGTAACCTTCCGCGCCTAAATCCCAATTTCAAGAAAGAACCTATATTTACCTTCGTTTTTCCACCCTTTTTCATTGAGCAGTATGGTTGCTAAAACAATTTCGGCTTATAACGCACTATGAAGCACAAATATGTCCTTTACACGCCCCCGGCTGTTATGCTATAGTTATTAGATCAACTCCCCGGCTGTCTGGCCGGGCACTTCTGTATCTCTATACATTCTAACTTCAAAGGAGGCATATCTATGTTATCGAACACCATCCCATTTACTGATTTTGAAACATTTGGCATCCCGCAGTCCAGGGAGGAAGTCATCCGGAATTTACAGGCGGACGCTGCTGTCTACCGGCAGTACCTGGCGCTGACCGGGCAGCTGCAGCAGGAATTTCTCTCCTTCTGTATGGGCACAAAGGGAGCTAAGATCACCTATGACCCGTTTTTTAAGTTTGTGTTTGATCCGATACTGCATTCACAGCGGCTGGAAGATTTTATCAGCCTCTGTCTTGGAGAGCCGCTGACCATTGTGGAGGTGCTTCCCAATGAATCCGAACGTTTGACAGAGGAGGGGTCTCTCCTGGTCATGGATATCCTGGTCCGGCTGTCCTCAGGCTCCCTGGTCAACGTGGAGATCCAGCGGATCGGATACTATTTCCCGGGGCCGCGGTGCGCCTGCTATTCCAGCGACCTGGTCATGCGCCAGTATTCCCGGGTGCGGTCCAATATGCAGAAGGAGGGAAAGCGATTCTCCTACCGGAACATCAAGACAGTGTACACCATTGTGCTGATGCAGAACAGCACCACCGAATTCCATAGTATCCCGGACCAGTATCTCCACTATGCCAGCCAAACCTTTGACACCGGTCTGAAGCTGGATCTCGTCCAGGAGTATCTGATTATCCCTCTTGACATTTTCCTCAGAATCCCTCACAATAAACTTACAAGACTGGATGCATGGCTGTATTTTATCGCCTCTGACCAGCCGGCAGACATTCTGCGGATCATCGGAGAATACCCGGACTTTAAGGAACTGTACAGAGAAGTATTTCAATTTCGTTTCATGTCAAAGGAGCTGGTAGGAATGTTTTCAGAAGGATTGCGTCTTTTGGATATTGGGACAACCCAGTATATGATCGAAGATCAGCAGGCGCAGATCGAGCAGCTGCAGATGGAGTTAAAGCAGCAGAAAGAGATGGCTGAAAAGCAGATAGCGCAGGCGCTGCTTGAAAAGGAGGCGGAAATCGCCCGGCTGAAGGCACTGCTGAATCAACAGCAGCCGTAATATCACCGCAATTAAGCAGAGCGGGCCGGATATGGCAATCCGGCCCGTTTCTTCTATATTCTAATACTTATTCTTTCACGCACATCTCGTTGTATTTCCCCCGCTTCACATAATGGGTATGCAGCAGGTGGTGAGCCAGGTGGCCATTGGGCTCGCCCAGGAACTCGTCGTAGAGCTTCATCAGATCCGGGTTCTCATGGGACTTGCGCAGTACCTTGCGCTCATCTTCACTGTAGAGCGCCCTGGAACGCTTCTCGCGGTAATTCTCCTCCGTGCACCGCGGCTGGCCGCCGCCGTTAATGCAGCCGCCGGGACAGCCCATGACCTCGATAAAGTGGTAGGGCGAGGTGCCGTCCGCCACTTCCTGCATCAGCTTGGATGCGCCCTCCAGTCCGCTGGTCACAGCGATATTGACGGTAACGCCCTTCAGATGCTCATAGGCCGGCAGGGTATCTTCAATGGTGATGGACGCTGTCTTAACCTGCTCCAGACCCACAATTGGCGTCACGTGCAGCTTCTCAAAGGGCAGCTCCTGTCCGGTCACCAGCTCATAGACCGTGCGCAGCGCGGCTTCCATCACACCGCCGGTAACACCGAATATATCTGCAGCGCCGGTGCCCAGCCCCAGCGGGAAGTCGAATTCCCCTTCAGGCAGGTTCACAAAGTCAATTCCGGACTTCTTGATCATCCGGGCCAGCTCCCTGGTGGTCAGCACTGCATCCACATCGCGGATTCCATCCACCTCCATCTCCGGTCTCTGCACCTCATACTTCTTGGCAGTACACGGCATCACGGACACCACGAACATATCTTCCGGCCTGGTCTCCGTGCGCTGGGCATAGAAGGTTTTGGCCACTGCGCCCAGCATGGTGTGGGGGCTCTTGCAGGAGGACAGGTGATCCAGTTCTTCTGGGAACTGGTGCTCCACGTGCTTGATCCACCCCGGGGAACAGCTGGTGATCATGGGCAGGGCGGCTTCCCCGCCCTTCAGCGCCTGATCCAGGCGGCCCAGCAGCTCTGTGCCCTCCTCGATAATGGTCAGATCGGCCGAGAACAGGGTGTCAAACACATCGTCAAATCCGATCTCATGCAGGGCTGTGGCCATTTTCCCGGTGACGGGCGTGCCAACAGGCAGGCCGAATTCCTCGCCCAGAGCGGCGCGGACCGCGGGGGCTACCTGGACCACCACCCGCTTCTGGGGGTCTGCCAGGGCCTTCCACACAGGCGTCAGGCCGTCCGTCTCCTGAAGGGCTCCAGTGGGACAGACTACGGTGCACTGGCCGCACATGGCGCAGGCAGTAGAGTTAAGGGGCAGGCCCATAGCCGGGCTGACCACTGTGTCAAACCCGCGGTTCTGGGCCTGGATGGCCCCCACCTTCTGAATCTGGGCGCAGGCCGTGACGCAGCGGCGGCACAGGATACACTTGCTGGTATCCCTGGTGATGGACGGGGAAATGTCCACCTTGGCCTTGGTCATGGCCCCCTCAAAACGGCTCTCGGTGACTCCCAGCTCATACCCCAGCTGCTGGAGTTCGCAGCTCTGGTTGCGGCCGCAGCTTAAGCAGTCCTTGGGGTGGTTGGACAGCAGCAGCTCATAGAGCACTTTTCTGGCTTCCAAAACCTTGGGGGAGTGGGTTTTTACCACCATTCCCTCCCGCGCCTTTACCATGCAGGACGCCTGCAGATTTCTCATTCCATCTACTTCCACCACGCAGATACGGCAGGAGCCGTACTGGTGGACATTCTTCATATGGCACAGGCTGGGAACCTTGACGCCGGCCGCCTCCGCCGCTTCCATGATGGTGGAACCATCCGGTACCTCCACCGGTTTTCCATTGATTGTTAAATGTATCATAAAAACCTCCTGGTCTCTGTCTTGTTTATGTATCAAAGTGAATCGCTTACCTTCTGTCACAGTGCAGGCAGCGCAGTGCTTCGCCCATGGCATCCAGTTGGTGGTAGCCGCAGTTCACTTCCCGGAAATTGTCCTTTCTCTCCTCCGGTGTCAGGCTTCTGGTCGCAAAACGGTCATGAGGCTCGCTGACCTCCAGATCGATCTCCGGAATTTCAAACCGCTGGCCTACATTCAGCTGGCCCTTGCCGCCCAGATACTGGTCGATCTTGGCCGCCGCGTGCTTGCCGTCCGCAATGGCTTCAATCACCACATTGGCGCCCCATGGGCTTACATCGCCTCCGGCGAATACGCCCTTCTCGCCGGTCTGCCCGGTGAACTTGTTAATCTCCAGCTTACCGCCCCTGGCCATCTCCACATGGGTGGTCTTGTAAACCTTGTGATCCACATCCTGGTTGATGGCTGAGATCACACCGTCGCACTCAATGTTAAAGTCAGAGCCTGGAATATGGGCTGTGCGTCTGCGACCATCGCTGCCGTAATCGGTCTCCTGACGGCGCACCAGACGGATTCCGGTAACCTGGCCGTCCCAGCCCAGGATCTCCAGGGGAGAAGCCATGGGGATGATCTCAACGCCCTCTTCTCTTGCCTCCGCAATCTCCTCTGCGCCGGCCGGCATCTCTTTTTCGGACCTGCGGTAAATGACAGTGACATTCTGGGCGCCCAGGCGGACTGCGGTTCTGGCCACATCCATGGCCGTGCTGCCGCCGCCGATGACAACCAGGCGCTCCGGCACGGACAGGTCTTGCTTTAAGCCTACCCGTTTCAGGAATCCAAGGCCGCTCTCCACGCCATTTAGATCCTCTCCCGGCACATCCAGCAGCCTGGATACCTGGGTTCCTGCCGCAATGTACACGGCGTCAGACTGTTTCTTCATATCTTCAAAGCTGATGTCCTGGCCAATGCGGGTATTCAGATGGATCTGGACGCCGCTCTTCTCGATGGCGTGGATCTCCTTCTGAAGGACCTTCTTGGGCAGCCTGTATTCCGGAATGCCCCAGTAGAGCACGCCGCCTGCCACGGACTCGGACTCGTAAACGTGAACCTCATGGCCCAGGTTGGCCAGATAATATGCACAGCTTAGACCCGAGGGGCCTGCGCCGATAATGGAGATCTTCCTGCCGGTGGCTGCCAGCGGCTCCACTGTAGGAACGCTGTAGTCATCCCTCAGCGCATAGTCACCGATAAACCGCTTCACAGAGCAGATAGCCAGAGGCTCATCCACCTGGGCCCTGCGGCAGTGGGCCTCGCAGGGGTGGGTGCAGACACGGCCGCACACTGCGGGGAACGGGTTATCC
>URUZ01000462.1 GCA_900551225.1 uncultured Clostridium sp. | reverse complement strand
CCGGTTTGCTGATATAGTTCATGCTTTCTATAATGTAGTCCATGTCCGATATAACTCCGTTAAAATAGGACGATAGAAATTTCGCTTCTACATTATCCTTGTCAAACTCAATGTCCCCAATCTTATGCAGCCCTGCCTGCACCTCCATTTTCAGCTGATTCAGCTCTGTAAATACCTTCGCAACCTCCATGACTATTCTCCTTTGCTTTTTGTAAAATTTTATTTCCGGTAAGTTAAATTTTATAATATTATTTTAACGCGCGAAATACAAAAAATCTATCGGATTCAGTCGCGTTTTATCGACAAAAAAAGAGGAGAAACGACCTATTCCTCCCCTCCCTGACAGCATTTTACTATTTATTTCGACACGTTCTAATCTCCCACGCCAAAATCCGTGTTTTCATACAGCACTTCCACCGCGGGGTCCTCCCTCAGCCAGGCATACTCCCTGATAAACCATTGCACCAGCTCCGGGTCCTGCTTCACAGGGGTTGTGTTGTCCGTGAACACATTGACGGTTCCCAGACGGAAATGCTGCTTCAGCATCCGGATGTCATAATCTATCATTTCCCTGGTCTGGCCCTTGATCCCCACCATGATGCAGGGGGAGTCAAAGAGACTGGCCACCTCCTCCGGCGTCCTGAAGCCGGCGTGCTTGTTAAGCACACGTTCCCTGAAATCGTTGTCAAATGTCTCCACCCCAATCTTGTAGGTGATGGGAACTCCCATAAATTCCCGCAGCTGATCCAGCTTGTTCCGGTACATCCAGTGACTTTCGAAAAACAGCCGGCCGATCTGCTTCTCCCTGACAATGTCACGGATCTCCTTCAGCGTCCCCTTGGGAAGCTCAAAGCAGCTGCCTGAGTTGATCACCTCCAGCACGCCCTTCTCCCCTGTTACACGGGACAGCACCTGGCTGTTCAAGGCCTCCATTCCGGCCTCGTCCCTGGAGTTGTCGTCAATGTAGTCGCAGAAGGTGCATTTCCCCCAGGCGCATGGAAAGCCCTTTAACAGCACGATCTCCCTCTGGTTTTTATTGTGTATCACATTATACCGCTCCACGTGTATATCCTCCTCTGATTCGCATTTTCATCTCACCGGTCATGCAGGACAGCAGGACCATCACAAGGGCGGATGAGATTAAACGGTCCCCATATTCTGTGACCAGCTGTACCACAATGGCACTGGCTGCCAGGTTGCAGCCTAAGTGCTTTAACAGCTGGACCAGGATGGAGGAACCGGAAGACGTCACCCCGCCGAATACGTAGGCGCTGGTAATGCCGCTGACCGTGGCCCCGGGCAGCGCCAGAAGGGCAGCCCCGATGGGCAGCCTCCAGGTCCTGACCAGGGATGTCTGAAACAAAATTCCAGCCATCAGCCCGGTGAGCAGATTGGAGGGCATAAAATAAAGAGCGTAAATATCAGATGTTACGCCGCTGATAAAGGCTCCGCCCAGACCTGCGGCCATCCCGTACCACGGGCCCAGCATGGCGCCCGCGAGAATGGTACCCACGCTGTCCAGATAGATGGGCAGTTTCAGGCAAAGGGCCGCGTAGGCCCCCACCAGGTTCAGGGCGATACAGAAGGCTGCAGCGGACAGCTGCATGATGTTGGGTTTTCCGGTGTGTTTGTGCATTGGCTTCTCTCCTTTTCTTTTAATCTTTCTTAAGAAAAGAACTGCGCAAAAAAGCCGTGCCCTCAGCTAAGGACACGGCAAAAAAGCACCTGGCAATACATTCTGTCAGGGTGCAATACTCTCTCCGCATTTCAATCCTTAGTTTTTTATACTGGGAAGTTTTCGAACCAGTCCAGGCTGCTGCCTGAGTTGCAATGCAGAGAAAAGTATAGCAGAGATTAAGCGGTTTGGCAAGTGACTATCTGGCCTTTGCCTCCAGATAATCGTAGGCAAACTGTGCGTACATAGCCGCGCCCCGCTTTAAAACGCTCTCATCCACTGTATAGTGGTCATTGTGGTTCTTGGCGGTGCAGCCCAGGGCCTCGTTGCGGCTGCCGATGAATCCGAAGATTCCCGGTACCTTCTCCATAAAGAAGGCAAAGTCCTCGCTGCCCATCATCTTGGTCAGATCTCCCAGGCCCTCCTCGCCGTACATCTTTATAACGGCATCATTTGCAATCTTGTTCAGGTCTTCCTGGTCGTTGATCACAGGGGCTGGGTAATAGTCAAAGTCCAGAACCGCCTTGGCTCCCATGGAATCCGCCGCATTCTCCACGATCCGGCGCAGCAGCCCTTCCACTTTACCACGCATGGATGGGGAATGGGTTCTGGTGGTTCCCTCCATCACTACCTTGTTGGCAATAATGTTGAATCTCTGGCCGCCATGGATCTCTCCGATTGTGCATACAAGGGGATTCAGCGGGTCGTTCATGCGGGATACAATAGCCTGCAGCTCTGTGATAATGTGAGCCGCAGCCAGGATGGCGTCAATGCCCTGGTGGGGCGCGGAGCCATGTGCGGATACGCCCTCAACCGTAATCTTAAAGTTATCACAGCTGGCCATTCTGGGGCCGGACGCAAAGTTCATGTAAGGGGCATCCAGATCCCCCCAGATGTGAGAGCCGTATATTGCATCCACATCGTCCAGGAAGCCGTGCTCCACATAATATTTAGCACCGTAGCAGGACTCCTCTGCCGCCTGGAAGATAATCTTTACATTGCCCTGAAGCTCATCCTTCTTCTCCAGCAGAAGCTTGATTCCTCCCAGCAGCATGGCGATATGGCAGTCATGGCCGCAGGCGTGCATTGCGCCGGGATTGAGGCTGCAGAAATCCAGCCCGGTCTTTTCCTCCACGGGAAGCGCGTCGATATCTGCGCGCAGAGCCACAGTCTTTGCTCCCTCGGCAGCCTTTCCGCCCTTGAACATGGTCCACAGTCCGGGATAATCTTCATAATAATGAGGCTCCAGCCCCATTTCCTCCAGACGTTTTCCGATCTCCTTGGTGGTCATGTGCTCCTCAAAGGACAGTTCGGGATGCTGATGGAAATATCTTCTCTGGTCAATTACCCACTGCTCATACTGTTCCGACAATTCTTTAAAATTCATATAACCTACTTCCTTTCTTACAATGCTAACAACAGCCGTTAATTTAAAATACCCTGCTGCAACAGCACTGTTCCAGCAGGACATTTACTTTTGAACATTTATACATTTTCCCAAGAGTTAAATCGTGTTACAGCAGCGGAATGAAAATGCTTGCAATCACAACGGAAGTGATGGTAACGGTTACGAAACCTCCCACGATCATCTGCGGAAGCATGCTGTCCATCAGATAGGCTTTCTCATCATCATTCTCAGCCAGGGCCTTGGAAGCCTCGTCTGTCAGTACGTAGTTGGGTGGGAAGCCGTAAAGGGCTGTCAGGCTGGTTGCGATGGCCATAAATGAGCTGACCTTCAGAAGTTTGCCTGCGATCATTGCGCAAATACACATACCCACAACACCTACCACAATAATAAAGATCATCGGTCCGAGAATCTCCGCCAGCAGCTGGGGAGTTGCATTGTTCAGACCGGAGAATACATAGATCATCAGTACGAACATCAGGAAGTTAAAACAGCCGTTTTCCTTCAGTACGTTGGGACGTAAAAAGCCCAGCTCTGTAGCGATAATACCAAGGATCAGGGCAAGAACCGCCTGGTTGATGGCGTAAACGCCCATAAAGGACTTGGTCCATGTGCTCAGCAGAGAGGAGGCAAATGCAACGATCAGAATCGTGGCCAGAGAAAGAGCTGTGGAGTAATACTTGTTGGGGATCTCCGGAATCAGTTTCTTCCGCTTCTTGCTCTCTGTAACCAGCTTGCCGTTCACTTCATCGATCTCGCTGACCTTAGCCACTTTTTTCACCTTGCCGGATCTGTAATCCTTCAGCAGGTTGCGGCCTTCCTTCTTAAGCATAACAGCTGTCAGGGGATATCCTGCGAAGCCCTGGCACACGTACATACAGATTGCCAGAACAGCAGCCCGCTCCAGGCCTGCGTTCAGTGCGGCTTCCTGCATCATGGTAGCTGCAACGATACCGCCGGTTAAAGGCGGAAGGCCTGCAATAATATAACTGAAATCAACGAATATGGGACAGATCAGCAGACATGCTGCGATCATTCCGGCCAGTCCGGCCAGACAGATGACAATGATCTTCCACTGCCTCTTCAGCTCTTCCAGACTGATTGAAGTTCCCATATGGGTAATACAAAACATGATGGCTATTGTGCCGCCAAGAGGCGCTCCAAGGCCCCCGATTGTGACAATATCCTTGGGGAAAAATGTCCAGTATCCCAGCAAAAACAGCAATGCCACTACGAATACGGACGGAACCCACGCCTTTGTAAGTGTGCCGACTGTGTCGCCGATTGCATATGTAATACATAATATCAGTAATGCAAACAGCGGAGTGGCGGTGATAAAAGCTTGTAATTGTTCCATACAAAACCCTCCTTTAAACTTGTGGTTTGCTCTCGTGCAACTCACTATGTTTCAGCGTTTCATGTAACCTGTCTTGGGGCAGGCACGCTCTGCGCTTATTTATACACGGTGAAAACCGCTGTAACATGCTTTTCATCGTTTAAACACTATGGTCAGTATAAACTGTACACATAATGCG
>URUZ01000461.1 GCA_900551225.1 uncultured Clostridium sp. | reverse complement strand
CTTATAAATCTAATTAATAGGAGGTGACCGGATGCAGCAGGAGATGAAATATATTGATATGGTCTACCAAAAACGCAGCTTTTCCAAGGCCGCCCAGGCGCTCTACCTGACCCAGCCCGCCTTGAGCATCGCCATTCAGAAGGTGGAGGCTGAGATCGGCATGCCTCTGTTCGACCGCAACCACCAGCCCCTGGAGCTGACGGAGGCCGGACGGATCTATATCCGGAAGATCCACCAGCTTCAGGCCCTGGAGGAGGAGCTGAAATGCCAGCTAAACGATCTGTCGGAGCTGAACTCCGGGTATCTGCGCATCGGCGGTTCCCACTACTTCAACTCCTACGTGCTGCCGCCTGTGCTGTCCGCCTACACAGACAAGTACCCGGGAATCCGGCTGGAGCTGGTGGAGGCCGGCTCCTATGAGCTGATGGCCATGCTGAGGGACCATGAGATCGACATGACCTTCAGCTGCCATCCCGCCTCCCGGGACGAGTTCGTGCGCCACCCGGCCTTCCAGGATATGGTTCTGCTGGCAGTGCCCGCCGCCCTCCCCGTCAATGAGGGGCTGCGCGATTTTGCCCTGAACGGCCGGGAGGTGCTGGAGAAGCGGCACCAGGAGATCGCCTGCCCTGCCATCGGGCTGGAGGCATTTGCGGACACGCCCTTTATCCTGCTGACACCGGGGAACAACCTTTATGAGCGCAGCCGCCGCTTCTTTGAGACCGCAGGCATTGAGCCACGCATCAGGCTGGAGGTGGTGCAGCTGGTCACTGCCTACCACCTGGCACGGGCCGGCATGGGGGCGGCGTTTATCAGTGACCTGCTGATCACCGACGACCGAAGGGACACGGTTTATTACAAAATAAACTCTCCCCAGGCAGTCAGATTGTTCGATCTGATACTGCCCAGGAAGAGTTATGTGTCCAACGCATTGGAGGAATTTATGAGAATGTTTAAGGGGTGGTATCACCAGCGGTAGGGTTATGTAAAATCTATTACAACCTTCAGCATCTCCCCCGCCCTGGCGTCAAACTCCGCGAAAGCTGTGGGTGCATCCTGGAATTTGTACACATTGGTGACGATCTTCTCCAGATCTATCCCGCCGGATTTCACCAGGTCTATTAGCTCGATGAAATCCTTCTTCAGGGCATTTCTGGAGCCGTAGATGTTCAGCTCCTTCTTCTGGATCAGTGTAAAGTTAAAATCCAAGTTTTTCTTGCCCACGCCGATCAGCACCACATTCCCGCCAAAGGCCGCGGCGTCTATGCAGTTCTGGAAGGTGGAAGGCAGGCCCACCGCCTCAATGGTCACGTCAAAGCCGTCTCCGCCCGTGATCTCATTCACCTGTTTCATAAAACTTTCCTCAGAATCATTTAAAAGGGTCCCCGCCAGGCCGAAGCTCTCATATGCGTACTGCAGCTTCTTCTCCGCCACATCCGCGATATAGACCTGGGCGCCCCTGGCCTTGGCAGCCACAGCCGCCAGCACGCCGATGGCGCCCGCCCCGAGGACCAGGACCTTGTTCCCAGCCTGGATGTCAGCCCTGGCCACGCCGTGATAGCTGATGCAGAACGGTTCAATCAGAGCCAGTGTTTTGGGCGGCAGGCCTCTGCCGTCATATATACGCTCCAGCGGCATGGTGATATACTCTGAAAATGCGCCGTCACGCTGGCAGCCCATGGTCTGGTTGGTGGTGCAGCAGTTCACCAGCCCACGATGGCAGGAATAGCAATGGGTACAGTTAAAATACGGGTTGCAGGTTACAATCATGCCCTTTTCCAGGCCATAGCTGTTCTCCCCCACCTCCACAATCTCTGCGGAGAACTCGTGGCCCGGGATTCTGGGATAATCAAAATACGCAAAGGTTCCCCGGTAGGAGCCCAGATCGCTTCCGCAGATTCCGCCGTACAGAATCTTTAACAGCGCTTCCCCTTCCCGGACCACGGGGAATTCATCTTCCCTGAACACAACCTCTCCCGGCCGGTTGATTACAATTGACTTCATATCCACCTCTCCTTATTCTGTCCCCAGGATCTCGAATATCCGGTGAACGCCCTCCCGCTCAAATAAATGCAGGTCCTCAAGAACCGTTTCCTTAAAGCCAGGAATCTCCGTCAGATCTTCGTCCCAGAAGCTTCTGTTGGTGCAGACAGCAGCCACCAGCTCCTCCCAGCTGTCATCCTTATGTGCGTCAAAAAATTTCAATACTTCCATATCGTCACAGATCTTGTACTCAGTGTCCCCCCGGTAGGCCGTCATGGCGCCGCCCTCCAGCTTCACGCCCTTATAGAACATGATATAAGCGGCAAATCCGGCCAGAAGGCGCAGAGGCAGCTTCTGTGTGGCCCCATAATACTCCTTGACGGTTGGCAGGACGCGGGCCTTCCATTTAGCCGTGGTATTCAGGGATATGGCCAGCAGGCTGTGGTCGATAAAGGGGTTGCACAGCCTGTCAAAGAGGCCTCTTGCGTATTCTTCCAGTTCTTCCCTGGGATATTCTGTCAGAACCGGTATGATCTCCTCATACACACAGTGCTCCATAAAGGAACAGATGGCCGGGTCATCCATGCAGTATCTCACAATATCCTGGCCGGATAGATAGGACGCCAGGACCATAGTGGTCTGTACGCCGTTGAGCATGCGCACCTTCCTCTTCTTGTAGGGCGTACAGTCCTCAGCCACGATCACCGGAAGCCCTGCCCGTTTAAAGGGCAGCTCCTCCTCCAGCTCCTTCGGCCCCTCGATCACCCAGATGGCGAACACCTCACCGGTGTCCAGCAGCTGGTCCTCATACCCGTTCTCCCCATTCAGCTGATCTGCCTCTGCCCTGGGGTACCCTGTGACAATCCGGTCCACCATGGTGGAACAGAAGATATTCTCCTGGTCAATCCACCGGGAGAACTGCTCCCCCAGCTGCCACTGGTCAATATACTGGTGCACGCAGCGCTTCAGCTCGTCGCCGTTGTGGTCTATGAGCTCGCAGGACAACATCACAATCCCCCTGCCCTTCTCCTCCCCAAATGTCTGAAAACGCTCATACAAGAACCGGGTGAGCTTGGCCGGGAAGGATGACGGCGGCACCTGGTCAAACTGTGAGCTTTCATCGTACACAATCCCCGCTTCCGTGGTGTTGCTGACTATGTAGCGGATCTCCGGGCTTCTGGCGCACTGAAGCAGCGCATCGAAATCCTCATAGGGGTTCAGGCACCTGCTGATGGAGCTGACCACCCGCCTGCGGATCACCTTCTCACCCTTTTCCAGGCCCCGCAGGTACACGGTGTACAGGCCGTCCTGCCTGTTGATCACCGGACCCATGCCCTGGGCGATGGGCTGGACTGCCACTACCTTGGTCCCCCATCCGGTCCTCTCATTTGCCAGGTCGATAAAATAATCCACAAATGCCCTGAGGAAATTCCCCTCCCCAAACTGCAGCACCCGCTCCGTGCCCCCGGGTAAAAGATAGTCCTGTGATCCAAGTTCTTCTAATGTTTTATATGATAATTGTTTCATTACAATCCCCCTCTGCATAATACCTCAGACAATCACACCATTTTTAAATATTGCGATTCTGCGGTAGCCCATCTGCTCGCCCTTGGTCCGGGTCCCATCGGCCACGTCCAGCATATGATTGTACAGTGTTTCCGCCGCCTCCCGGATGGAAGCTCCCTCCGCCACAATGCCTGCGTTAAAATCCATCCAGCCGGTCTTTTTCTCATACAGCGGCGTGTTGGTGGACACCTTGATGGTGGGAGCCGCGGTGCTGTAGGGTGTTCCCCTGCCTGTTGTGAAGATCACCATGTGTGCGCCCGCCGCAGTCAGGTTAGTGGCTGATACAAGGTCGCTTCCCGGCCCCGCAAGCAGTGTCAGGCCCTTTTTCCGGATCTGCCCCGCGTAGGGAATCACATCCACAATGGGCGCCCTTCCCCCTTTCTGCACGCAGCCGCAGCTCTTATCTTCCAGAGAGCTGATGCCGCCCTCATAGTTGCCTGGGGCTGGGTTGCCGTACACCGGCTGCCCGTTTTTCACAAAGTAATCCTTGTATTCATTCAGCATACCGGCAGCCCGGTCAAACACCTCCCGGCTGACGCAGCGGTGCAGCAGCATCCCCTCGGCCCCGAACATCTCCGGGACCTCGGTGATCATGGTGCTTCCGCCCGCTGCCACCAGCATGTCGCCGGCTTCACCCAGCACAGGGTTGGCCGTCACCCCCGACAGGCCGTCGCTGCCGCCGCATTTCATCCCCACCACCAGCTCCGACACCGGGATCGTCTCCCTGTGAAACTGAGAAGCGTACTCCGCCAGCCCGTTTAACAGGCTGGCGCCCTCCTCCATCTCGTCCTCCACATCCTGGCACACCAGGAATTTCACCCGCTGTCCGCTAAAGCTGCTTCCGGCTGTCCTGATCACGGCCTCTTTAAACTCTGCGGGGACATTGTTCTCACAGCCCAGGCTCACCACCAGCACCGCGCCGGCGTTGGGATGGTTCACCAGAGAGGCCAGCAGCTGTCTGGTCATCTCATTGTCCTCCCCCAGCTGGCTGCAGCCAAATGGATGGGGAAATGCATACAGGCCGTCCAGCCTGTACTCCTCCACCAGGTTCTGGTGCTCCGCCGCCACCCGCATAC
>URUZ01000460.1 GCA_900551225.1 uncultured Clostridium sp. | reverse complement strand
AGGCCTTTATTATATGATGAAATTCGTACATCGTCTGCTGGGAATCGTCATCGCATTCTGCCTGATGTGGATTCTGTTCATAACCTCAATCGAAGCTGTCGTTTACTGGAATCCGGGGTATTTCCAGAAAGAATATACAAAATACAATGTACTCCAGAGTCTGCCTGCCATGACCATGGACGACCTGCTGGACGTCACAGATGAGATGATGGATTACCTGAAAGGGGACCGGGAAGATCTCCATGTGATGACCACCATGGGAGGCCAGGAGCGTGAGTTCTTCAATGAGCGGGAGATCGCCCACATGGAGGACGTGCGGGGCCTGTTCTTAGACGCCATGTTCCTGCGGAGGGCCTGTGTGGTCATTGCCGCGGCCTGCCTGGGCCTGCTGCTGGTCCTGAAAGCCCGCTTAAGCCGCGTGCTGCCCTCCTCACTTTGCATCGGCACAGGACTGTTCTTCGGAATCCTGGCAGTGCTGGCCCTGATTATTTCCACAGACTTTTCCAAATACTTTATTGTTTTCCACCATATCTTTTTCAGCAACGACCTGTGGATTCTGGACCCCGCAACGGACATGCTGATCAACATTGTGCCCGAAGGCTTTTTCTTCGATACGGCCGCCCGCATCGGTGGGCTGTACGGTCTTCTGACCGCTGTCCTATTCGGCATCTGCATGGCCCTTGTGATCAAAAACCGCCGGAGATAAGCACATTTTTAGCTTTACTTGGGTTCGGAAATATTTTATACTGTATCATAGATTACTATGGATATTTGTAACTGTTTTCCGGACCTCACAGAAATTTCACTGACAGGAGAGACTAAATGAAGCGATTATTTGCGCTGTGCCTGGCTCTGATGCTGTGGATCATGCCCATGACCGCCCTGGCTGCCCCTGAATGGCCGTCCGGCGCATCAATACAGGCTGACGGCGGTATTGTTATGGACGCAGACACCGGAACCGTATTATTCGGCAAAAATATAGACCAAGCCTACTATCCCGCCAGTATTACCAAGATACTGACGGCTTTAATTGTTATTGAGTCCTGTGATCTGGACGAGATCGTTACCTTTTCACACGACGCGGTTTACAATGTGGAGGAGGGCAGCAGCAACGCCGGCATCGACGAGGGTGACCAGCTGACAGTGAGGGACTGCCTTTACGCCCTTATGCTGGCCTCCGCCAACGAGAGCGCCAATGCCCTGGCAGAGCACGTCAGCGGCACCAGGGAGGCATTTGCGGATCTGATGACCCAGCGTGCCAAAAGCCTTGGCGCTATGGACAGCCATTTTGCCAACCCCAGCGGTCTCAACGATGAGAACCACTACACCACGGCCCGCGACATGGCGCTGATTGCCAGCGCTGCGGTCAAGAACCCTACCTTCGTGGAGATCTGCAGCACGCGCACCTACCGGCTTAACGGCTTAAAACGCTGCTCCCCTGAAGATTACCCGGGCGGTTATCCCATTGCCAACCATCACAAGATGTGGAACACAAAGGCAGCGGAATACTATCCCGGCGTGTTCTGCGGCAAAACAGGCTATACCACCCTGGCAGGCAACACCCTGGTCACCTGCGCCAAGCGCGGAGACATGACGCTGGTAGCAGTGGTCTTAAACGGCCACCAGACCCACTATTCGGACACCAAGGTCATGCTGGACTTCGGCTTTGGGAATTTCCAGTCCCTTAAGGCTTCAGAGCTGGAGACCACCTACACCTCCATTGAAAATGATATGACCATCGCAGGCATGACCTCCCGGGACGGGGTGTCCATCAGCATGGATGACAACGGCCGGGTGGTAATTCCCAAAAACGCCCGCTTCACCGACACGTCCTCCAGCTTAAGCTATGATCTGGACAGCAGCGCGCCGGAAGATGCGGTGGCCCAGGTAAACTACACCTACAATGACCGGCCGGTGGGCAGCGCCTATCTGCGGCTGGCGGGAAGCAACGCGGGCCTTCCCTCCGCAGCGGCCCTGCCGGCGGGACAGGAAGATCCGTCCTCAGTTCCCCCGCCCCAAGGCCAGGGTGATCTGGCCGCCGGTTTGTCCGCCGCCGCTGCCACGGACGGCGCTGGCGGAGGCGGTTTGGACGGCGCTGGTGCGGACGGTACAGGTATGGACGTGAACGGTTTAAACGGCTCCCAGCCGGACGCTGCCGGCCAGAACGGCCAGAACGCCGCCGACCCATCAGCAGCTGACTCCCGGAGGCGCACGGGCGACGGTTCGGCCACCAACATCCACATTCCTTCCAACCTGTGGACCATACTGGGCATCATCGGTTCCCTTGCCGTGATCATTGCTATTGTGGCTGTGGTGAAAATCCAGGTACAAAGGAGGGAGGAGGCCCGTTCCAGCCAGCGCCGGCTGCGCAGGATACAGCGGCTGGAGGACATCGGCTGCTCCCCCACTGAATTCGACAGGATTATGTCCCAGCGCCACGAATCCTCCACAACCTCCTCCTACACCAAGCACCCCAGGCGGAGCAGGAAGAAAAAGTTCACATTCCGGCATTGAACTCCATGTTTTCATAGAGTATAATGGATTTGGAAAATATAGCAAATTATGGAGTAAAGACTATGTCCAATACAAAAGACTCCCCAATAGGAGTGCATTTTCGTTATATACTCCGCCAGCTGCCCATTACCACCATCATCCTGGCCCTTGCCACCTTGCTCTCAACGGTGTTTTTCCATTTCAGCAGCAATGTGATCAACATTGCGCTGATCTACATCCTGGCGATCCTGTTTACCGCCAGGGCCACCAACTGCTACTCCATGGGGATTCTGGCCTCTGTTTACAGCGTGTTCTGGGTGAACTTTGCCTATACCTATCCGTTTATGAGCCTGAATTTCACGCTGACCGGATACCCCATCACCTTTATCGGCATGACCCTCATATCCACCATCACCAGCAGCATGACCATTCACCAGGCCAAACAGAACCAGCTGCTTCAGGAGAAGGATCACATGCTGATGGAGGCGGAGAAGGAGACCATGCGCGCCAATCTGCTGAGGGCCATTTCCCATGACCTGCGCACTCCGCTGACCACCATACTGGGCACCAGCAGCGCCCTGATGGAACACGGGGAGAACCTGTCTGACGGGGAGGTGCATGGCATGATACAGAACATTTACACCGATGCGGACTGGCTCTTACATATGGTGGAAAATCTGCTCTCCATCACCCGCATCCAGGAGGACCAGGGCATCTCCCACGTCTCCAAAAGCGAAGAACCGCTGGAGGAGGTGATGTCGGAAGCCGTACAGCGTTTCCGGCGGCGTTTCCCCGATGCTTTAGTCAAAGTGTCGGTGCCCGACGAACTGATCATGATCCCCATGGATGCCACACTCATCGAGCAGGTCATCAACAACCTTCTGGAAAATGCTTACTACCACGCAGGCGGCACCGACCGGCGCATCGAGCTGGCCGCTGTCACACAGCAGGATTACGCGGTATTTTCCGTGAAGGACTACGGCTGCGGCATCGACCCGCAGCTCCTTGGCACCCTTTTTGAGGGCGGTTCAACATCCCACGGCACCAGCACGGACGCACACAAGGGAATGGGTATCGGCTTGTCCATCTGCCGGACCATTGTCAATGCCCACGGAGGCCAGATCTACGCCAGCAACCATGAGAACGGCGCAGAATTTACATTTACATTACCGGATTGGAGAGAAGATTATGGAGCCTAACGCAACGATTGCAATCATTGAGGACGAGAAGAATATCTGCAGCTTTATTGAGACCATTCTGGAAGCCCAGGGTTATCAGACGGTAACTGCTTCCAGCGGAGCGGAGGGGATCGCGCTGATATCTTCCAAGAATCCCAGCGTGGTACTTCTGGATCTGGGGCTTCCCGATATTGACGGAATTGAGGTGATCCGCAAGGTCCGCCAGTGGAGCAGTGTCCCTATCATTGTGATTTCCGCCCGCACCCAGGAGAAGAGCAAGGTAGCCGCCCTGGATCTGGGCGCCGACGATTACCTGACCAAGCCCTTCGGCACCTCAGAGCTGATGGCGCGCATCCGCGCCACCCTGCGCCACAGCCAGACCGCGAACAGTGCGCACAAGCAGCCCTCCTACCAGGTGGGCGACCTTCTGATCGACTTTGAACGCCGCCTGGTGCGCGTCAAAGGGGAGGATGTGCACCTGACCCAGATCGAGTACAAACTGGTGTCCCTGCTGGCCAAGAACGCAGGCAGAGTGCTGACCTACGACTATATTATCAACGATATCTGGGGCCCCTACGCAGACAGCAACAACCAGATCCTGCGCGTAAACATGCCCCATATCCGCCGTAAGCTGGAAGCCAACCCAGCGGAGCCGCAGTATATCTTTACGGAGATTGGGGTGGGGTATAGGATGAGGGAAGAATAGACGTTAGAAAGAAGGGGCTGTGAAAAAATGGAGGGGATTTTGCTTCGTTTTTTCACAGCTTTTTTATTTTATTGGAATGTGGGTTTTCATGGAGTTAAGGGGGAAATAGGGATTTAGGGGTGGAAGGGGACGCGGACGTTGGCTGGTGTGTTGGCCGCGAAAAGAAGGAGGTTGGGGCGTGAAGGTTCGGGGGCGTGTGCAGGCGCATTAGTAATTCTTGGGCTCCGGCAGTGCAAAATGAGAGGA